>JBJEHM010000129.1:0-1626 GCA_051876075.1 Coriobacteriales bacterium | reverse complement strand
TTGGGCATTGCTTTGCCCGATTCTGCCCCTCAAAAAGGAGTTGAGAACACAAAAGACCAGCTCAAGGGGTTATAGAGCAACTCAGCTACCAACACTGTGCAAAGGAGGATTAATGTGGAAAACTGCCCGTCACCCAAAGCCATTTGTGTCTTCCTCCGGTTTTCAGTCGTGCCGATGCGGGTAGATCGCTCGGTTTTCAGTCGGATTTCACTCGTATCTAGCTCTTGTTTTGGTCTTGTTTTGCTCGTGTTTTAGTCTGCGAATTGGATAGATTTTTGCGCTACCTTCAATGAGTTGAGAAGTCGCGAGATTGAGCCGCCGAAGGCACCTCTCGACACCCAATGATGACGGCGGGCGCAAGATGATAGGAGAGAGCGATGGCTAGAGCACCCCGACAAGCAAGCAGCACCGGTTTGTATCACGTCGTCCTGAAAGGCTTGAATGGCATGGCCCTGTTCGAAGAGCCCAGCGATTATGAGCGTTTTCTGGCGCTGTTGGCATCGGCCTTGGCGAGGACCGAGGTCGCCTTGCTATCTTGGTGCCTCATGACGAATCACGTCCATCTTGCGGTGCTCGATTCGAGCCAAAGTCTCAGCAAGATGGTTCATTACGTAGCCTTCCAGTACGCCGCCTTCTTCAATCGCAAGCACGGGAGGACGGGGCCGCTCTATAACGGGCGCTTTTGGAGCGGTCCCATCTCCGATGAGGCTCATCTTCTCCAGGTGGTCAAATACATCCACCTGAATCCGCAACGCGCCAACTTGGCCTCGGTCCGCGATTATCGATGGAGCAGCTATGCGGATTACATCGAGGGGACGGGTATCTCTGACACAAGTATAGTGATGGGGTGTCTTGAGAGTGTTGAGCGCTTCGAGCTGTTTATGGGCGCTGAGGAGGGCCTGTCCCCTGTTAGATCTCGTGGCGAAAGGCTCTCTGACTGGCATGCGATGGCGCTGATAGTGAGGGAGGATGGCCTATTCCACAACGATGGCACACTGAAGAACTGCGATGCTGCGAGCTGCGAAAAAGCCATAACCTGGGCTCGTGAGCGAGGTGTCAAAGCGAAGCAGCTGCAGCGTCTGACGGGACTGTGTGCGCAGGTTGTCCAGGAGGCGAGGAGTCGGAAGAAAGCCGTTGCATGCTCAAACCAGATAGCAACTGCCGCTGGGGAGCATGTACATGCTCTGACGAGTTCGGCTGACTCTGCTGTGAAGGGCAAGAACCTACCCATGTGTCTGATTTCACATGACGGCAAGTGGCAGGGGAGGAAGAGGAACGGGCGCAGAATAAGGCATTGAGCTCGTGTTTGCTTGCCAAGTGTCGAAAGTAATAGGACTTCGCCCACGAGGTTGGTGATGGGCGTACGGGGGTGTCTGCAGGCTTCAGCGCTGTCGACGCGGGCAAACAGCGCATGAGTTGCGCGGAGAGCGCGGATAGGGAGGGCGTGCCGAAAAGAAGGCCGGCAGCTCTAGCTACCGGCCGGAAGTGCAGGTTGGTGCCCCTGATACGATTCGAACGTACGACACCCGCTTTAGGAGAGCGGTGCTCTATCCCCTGAGCTACAGAGGCACGCAAAGGGGGAGTATAGCGCATCATTCACGTGGTTGGCTGCCGGGGAGGCGACGA
>JBJEHM010000128.1:0-27301 GCA_051876075.1 Coriobacteriales bacterium | reverse complement strand
AAGTCCTGAAAGGCTCATATTTCGCTTTTCGACAAGCAGAGGTGATTCGCGCAAATCAACAGCTGGGCATCTAATGGGATGCGCGGCGCGCATGCAGGGGGCTTGGCGCTAGACTGTTTCTCTGAATACGGCCGCTGCATGCGGCTCCGATGAGGAAAGGAACGTCATGGCCACCATCGACTCCATCAAGGAGATTCTCGAGAAGAACCTGAGCATCGACCCGGAGGTCGTCACCGAGGAGTCCACGCTCGATTCCCTCGACATCGACTCCCTCGACCTGGTCGAGCTCATCTGCGACCTCGAAGACGCCGAGGGCATCGACTTCGGCGAGCCCGAGGGGCTGCAGACCGTGGGCGACATCGTCGCGCACATCGACTCCCTCAAGTAAGGGAAGGCACGGCCGAGATTCGCGCAGGCTGTTGACAGCCTGCGGCAAGGGTGGCTCGGGGATCTCTCCGGGCCACTGCTCGTATAGGAAGGGTAAAGCGTGGGAAAACTCGCATTCGTGTGCTCCGGCCAGGGCTCTCAGCTCGTGGGCATGGGCGTCGACTTCGTCGGGCGCAGCAGCTGGGGCGCGGACTTCTTCGAGGAGGTCAAGGCCATCAGCGGCCTGGATATTTTCGACCTGTGCACCAACGGCCCGGCAGAGGAGCTGGACCAGGTGCAAAACCAGCTGCCCGCCCTGGTGGCCGCAGACGTAGCCGTTGCCAAGGCACTGAACGAGCGCGGCCTGCAGCCCGACTGCGTGGCGGGCTTTGGGATCGGCGAGTACGCAGCGCACGTGATCGCGGGGACGGCAGACCTCGAGTGCCTGCTCACGCTGGCTGCGCGCGTCGGCGCCCTGGGCGCCATGGCAGGCCACACCACTCCCAGCGCCACTGCCCTGCTCAAGGGCTGCACGCCAGCCGGGGCTACCGAGCTCTGCCAGCGCCACGGCGCCTCCAGCGTCTTTGTGAGCGCCGAGCTCTCGCCCAGCAGCGTGATGCTGGCAGGCAGGCAAGATGCGCTCCAGGCGGCTCTGGACGAGTACCGGGCGGCTGGCGGGGATGGCCGGCTCGTCGCATGCGCGGCCGCCTTCGGCACGCCGCTGGCACAGCCGATTGCAAACGGCATGAGCATGGCGCTCAAGCACACGCTTCTTGGCCCGGGCGAGCTGCCCCTGTACTGCAACCTCACGGGCGAGCCCTTCGACCACCTGCACTCGCCGGAGCTGCTGGGCGGGGCCCTCACCGCACCCGTGCAGTGGACCAAGACCATCCAGAGCATGCTGGACGCAGGCGTCGACCGCATCGTCCAGTGCGGGCCGGGCAGCATGCTGCTCGACGCCGCGCAGGAGCTTGCCGCAGAGCGCGGCCTAGAGCTGAGCATTGCGCGCGCAGCCACGGTCCAAGACGTGACCAACATGCTCATCTAAGCCGCCGTCAAGAGAGACTGGGAGACACAGCACATGGGAACGTTCCAAACCTGGCTGAGAAACTTCATGCAGGGGCGCTACGGCTTTGACGAGCTCAACCACCGCCTGCTCACCGTTGTCATCGTCTTGCTGCTGGCATCCCTGGTGTGCACCTTCTTGGGCAGGGTCGCCAACCAGGGTCTGCTCTACGGCCTGGGCAATATCGCCAACATGGTCTGCACCTTGGGCATCATCTACATCTTCTTCCGCGCGCTTTCTCGCAACATTCCCGCCCGCATGGCAGAGAACGAGCGCTTTGCCAAGAAGCAGCGCCGCGCGCGCAATCAGAAGGAGTTCAAGTACCTCAAGTGCCCTCATTGCGCGCAGGAGATGCGCGTGCCGCGCGGCAAGGGCAAGATTGCCGTAAAATGCCCCAAATGTGGGGAGAGCACCATCACCAAGAGCTAACTGAGTAACATGCCAGAGGTCCGTGCGGGGAGCACGCCTTGGGCCAAGGGGGATAACAGAGCAATGAGCGAGTTTGGCCGCATAGAGCGCGATCATGAAGACTACGGCAGCGGGAGCGGGGAGAACCTCAGGGTCTTCGAGAAGACCTGGGGTCATCGCGTCCTGATGGGCGTTTCTGTCTGCATGTTCGTTGCGGGGCTCGTTGTGGCCATCTATTGCGGCTTCAGCCTGGGCAATGTGTACCCCATGGCCGACTACAGCCTTACCCACGCCATGGCGGCTGCCTTCTACACCGTGGGCCTGGTGCTGGGCATCGCCATGTTCCCGCCGGCGGTGCTGGGCGTCTACACGGCAACGCACCCCAAAACCGCAACTGCAGCCGTTGTCATGGCCGTTGTGGGCCTGCTGTTCGTGGCAGCGTTCGTGATCTACGCCATCTCCATCCAAGGGCAGCTCTTCAGCATCGTGCTCTACGCAGTCCTGCTGGCCGCGCTGCCGGTGATCTACCTCGTCTCTGCGCTGAAGATCCGCCGCTCCTAGAGCTCGGTCCAGGAGTTTGCCGGGTAGCTCACCTTGTGAAAGACAAGGCCGCAGGCAGGGGCGTTTGCCCCGGCTGCCGTGCGGTCGCGCGCAGCCAGCACCTCCCCCATCCACGCAGGCTCTCGGCGTCCTGCTCCCACATCCACCAGCGAGCCGACGATCGTGCGGATCATGGAGTGCAGGAAGGCGTTGCCCACCACCCTCACAACCAGGCAGGGCTCGCCCAGCTGCTCTTCCCAGAGCAGCTCGATGCTCTTGATGGTGCGCACGGTGTTCTTGCCCACGGCGCTCTCTGCCTTGCAGAAGGACTTGAAGTCGTGCTCGCCCACAAGCAGCGCGGCAGCCTGCCTCATGGCGTCGACGTCGAGCGGCGTGCGCACCCACCAGGCGTAGTTGCGCAGGAAGAGCGGCGGCACCGTCCCGAACACCAGGCGGTAGCGGTATTCGCGCCACTCCACGCTAAAGCGCGCAGAGAACGCAGGGTCGTTGGCGATCCCCAGCTCCCTCACCGCGATGTCGTCGTCCGTGAGAGCGTTGAGCGATTTGACGAGCGAGTAGCTGGAGTAGCGCTGTGCAAGCTCCGCAGGCACCTGAAAGCTCAGGTGCTGGTCCAGCGCATGAACGCCGGTGTCTGTGCGGCCGGCGCAGACCGTCTCTACAGGCATCCTGAACACAGTGGAGAGCGCCTCTTCCAGGCACTCCTGCACCGTGCGTATTGCAGGGTCCTTCTGCTTGGCAAAGCCGCAAAAGCCCGCGCCGTCATAGGCGCAGCGCAGCACCAAGGTGCACATCTCCGGCTGGAGCACAGCGTCCATTATCTTCCCCTCCCAACTAGCCTTGAAGCCCGCATAAGGCCGCTGCAAGCGCGCCCACTACCTTAGAGCAGAATACCCAGGGCAGCGATTATAGCCAATCCAGCAGCGAGGGCAGCGTAATCGGCAGCTCGCATCAGAGGAGCACCGAGGTCGGTGCGCTGAGCACAGCCGTAACAGCGCGCGTCCATCGCCAGCGCAAGGCGGTCTGCCCGCTTGAACAAGCCTACCATCACCGGTACCAGCACTGAGCACCATGCGCGCAGCGCGGCCACAGCACCGGCGTCCTCAAAGCACATCCCCCGGGCCTCGCGCCCCCTGCGCTCCCGCAGCAGCTCCTCGCTCAGCAGCGGTAGAAAGCGCAGTGCCATGCTGGCCACCGTGCATAGGTCGTCGACGGGAACGCGCAGGTGGCGCAAGGGCCCCAGCAGCAAGCGCAGGGCGCAGAGCACACCGTCTTGCGATGTTGTAAAGCTCAACAGGCAGCAGGCGGCCACTAGCAAGGCGATGCGCAGCGCAAAGAACAGGCCCACGGCCAAGCCATCCAGGCTCAAGCCCCATGCCTCTCCCAGGGCAAGTGTCCCCTCAAGCCCCAGGGATCCCGGTGCTCCTGCGCGCGCACCAGCAGCGTCCAGGGGCCCCAGGCAGTTGCAGAGCACCGTCACCGCAAGAATGAAGAACACAGGCTTGAGCCCGCGCACAGCATGTGTGAGAGGCAGCTTTGCCGCTGCATAGCCAGCAAGCACGAGCGTCCACAGGGCTCCCATGCCCGCCCAGCTCTCAACGAAGAACGCCCCCAAAGACAAAGCGCAGGCCAAGATAATCTTGACCTGCGCATTCGCGTTGTGTATGGCGCTCTTGCCCGGGATATAGCTTCCAAAGGCAAGGCTGCTCATCATGGGGTTAAGCTCCGGAGGAGTCTTACTCCTTCTCGGCCTCGGCCTCAGCCTCGGCGGTCTCCTCTGCGGGAGCCTCCTCAGCCTCTGCAGGCTCCTCAGCTGCGGTCTCCTCGACCTCGACAGCCTCGACGGTCTCCTCTGCAGCGGTCTCCTCGACCTCAGCAGCGGGGGCAGCAGCCTCGACGGGGGCCTCTGCCTTGACCTTGGGGGAGCAGGCCTCGGTCACGAGCTCGATGATGACCATGGGGGCGTTGTCGCCCTTGCGGGGGCCGAGCTTCATGATGCGGGTGTAACCGCCGGTGCGGTCTGCCCACATGCCCTGAGCGGCCTTCTCGAAGACCTCGCGGACGAGCTCCTTGTCGCCCACCTTGGCGATGGCCAGACGACGAGAGTGCAGGTCGCCCTTCTTGGCCCAGGTGATGACGCGGTCGACCTCGGAGCGAACCTCCTTGGCGCGAGACTCAATGGTCTTGATGCGGTCGTTGGTGAAAATTGCGACCAGCAAGCTCTTCTTCATGGCCTTGGTGTGGCTGGCGTCAGTGCCAAGCTTGCGGCCCTTCTTGTAATGCCTCATTACATCTCCTACTTACATCTTAAGGCTCAGGTCCATCGACTGAAGCTTGTCCTTGACCTCTTCAATCGATTTGGCACCGAAGTTGCGGATATTGAGCAGATCGTTCTCGGAATACTCCACCAGCTGGCGCACGGAGTGGATGCCAGCGCGCTTCAGGCAGTTGTAGGAGCGGACGGAGAGGTCCAGGTCCTCAATCTGCTTCTCGAGCTCGGTGTTCTTGCTCGGGCCCTCGGGGGCGAAGATGCTGGCGACCTCTGCCTCCTCGGCGGACTCGTCGAGGGTCAGGAAGGCGCTCATGTGCTGGTTGACGATGTTTGCAGACTGGCAGACAGCGCTCACGGGGTCGATAGAGCCGTTGGTCTCAACCTCGAGGATCAGCTTGTCGTAGTCCGTGCGCTGGGCGACGCGGGTGTCCGTGACGTCCATGGTGCAGCGGCGGACGGGCGAGAACAGGGAGTCGACATGAATGATGCCGATGGGATCCTCGGTGCGCTTGTTGCGCTCGGCAGAGACGTAGCCGCGGCCCACGCCGATGCGCAGGCTCATCTCGAGCTTGGCGTCTTCGGCCAGGGTTGCGATCACGTGCTCGGGGTTGACCAGCTGGAACTCAGCGGGGACCTCGAGGTCTGCGCCGGTGACAGTGCAGGGGCCCTGTGCGGAGAGGGTGGCCGTAGCCTCCTCGCCGGTGCCCAGGGCAGAGAAGACAAGTCCCTTGATGTTCAAGACGATGTCGGTCACGTCCTCGACGACACCGGGAGCGGAGGTGAACTCATGCTGCACGCCCTCGATCTTGATTGCGGTAACCGCAGCACCATCGAGGGAGGAGAGCAGCACGCGGCGCATGCTGTTGCCGAGCGTGTAGCCATAGCCACGCTCCAGCGGCTCCATGACAAAGCGCGCGGTGTTCTCGTCGATCTCCTCAACGGTGACCTTGGGCCTCATGAACTCAGTCATATGTTAAAAGCCTCCTTGAGACTTGAACGGATAGAACAGGACTTGCTTACTTGGAGTAGAGCTCGACGATGAGCTGCTCCTTGATGTCGAGATCGATCTGCTCGCGAGTGGGCAGAGACAGGACAGAGCCCTGCAGCTTCTCGATGTCGACCTCAAGCCAACCGGGAACCTCGGTGCGCTCGTTGGAAATGAGAGCGCTCTTGATGGGAAGCAGGTCCTTGGCCTTGGGGGCCACTGCAACCAGGTCGCCGGGCTTGACGCGGAAGGACGGGATGTTGACCTTCTTGCCGTTCACAGTGATGTGGTTGTGGCGAACGGTCTGACGGGCTTCGTCGCGGGACTTGGCAAAGCCAAGGCGGTACACGACGTTGTCCAGGCGGGACTCCAGGATGCGCAGGAGGTTCTCGCCGGTCTTGCCCTGCTGGCGGTTTGCAATCTCGTAGTAGTGATGGAACTGCTTCTCCTGCAGGCCGTAGATGCGCTTGGTCTTCTGCTTCTCGCGCAGCTGGGTGCGATACTCAGACTCGCGGACGCGCTTCTGGCCAGCCATGCCGGGGGCGTAGGGGCGGCGCTCCATGGCGCACTTCTCGCTGTAGCAGCGGTCGCCCTTCAGGAAGAGCTTAGCGCCCTCGCGACGGCACAGACGGCAGTCTGCTCCGGTGTAACGTGCCATATTAACAATCCTTCCTTACTAGCCGCGACGACGCTTGCACGGACGGCAACCGTTGTGGGGGATGGGGGTGCAATCCTGGATGGATGCCACCTCGAGGCCAGCGGCCTGGAGGGAGCGGACTGCGGTCTCGCGACCAGAGCCAGGGCCCTTGACGAAGACAGCGACCTTGCGCATGCCGTGCTCCATGGCCATCTTGGCGGCCTGCTCGGCTGCCATCTGGGCGGCAAACGGAGTGGACTTGCGGCTGCCCTTGAAGCCAACGGTACCGGCAGACTGCCAGGAGATGACGTTGCCACGGGTGTCAGTGATGCTGACGATGGTGTTGTTGAACGTGCTCTTGATGTGAGCCTGTCCAACAGAGATGTTCTTGCGATCCGCGCGGCGGATGCGAGTGTTCTGAACCTTCTTCTTAGCCATGATCTACCTCACCTTAGCCCTTTTTCCTTGCGCCGATCTGCTTGCGCGGACCCTTGCGGGTACGGGCGTTGGTGTGGGTGCGCTGACCGCGGACGGGCAGGCCCTTGCGATGACGGAGGCCACGGTAGCAGCCGATCTCCATCAGGCGCTTGATGTTCTGAGAGGTCTCGCGACGGAGGTCACCCTCGACGGTGAAGTTTGCGTCGATGTAGTCGCGGAGCTTGATGGTCTCTTCCTCAGTGAGGTCGCGGACACGGGTGTCCGGGTTCACACCGGTGGCAGCGCAGATCTTCTTTGCGCTGGTCAGACCGATGCCGTAGATATAAGTCAGACCGATTTCCACGCGCTTCTCGCGCGGAAGGTCGACACCAAGAATACGAGCCAATGTCGTTCCCTTCCTTTAACCCTGACGCTGCTTGTGGCGGGGGTTCTCGCAGATCACGTAAACCTTGCCATGGCGTCGGATGACCTTGCACTTATCGCACATTCGCTTGACCGAAGGACGTACCTTCATAATTCACATACCTTTCGATAGTGCTTAACACTACACATCTATCTACACGCCCAGCCGCAGGCGGTTGTTTTCTTCAATAAAGCAAGAGAGGCGATGCTCTCCTCGCCCCTCTTGAAACACGTGCCGAGAGGCTTACTACTTGTAGCGGTAGGTGATCCTGCCGCGATCAAGATCGTAGGGGGAAAGCTCGATGGTAACCCTGTCCCCAGGGAGGATCTTGATGTAATGCATGCGCATCTTGCCAGAGATATGGGCCAGAACCTGATGGCCATTCTCGAGCTCGACCTTGAACATTGCGTTGGGAAGCGGCTCTATGACCGTGCCCTCAAGTTCAATTGCATCTTCTTTTGCCACGAGTTAGTACTCCTCCAGTAAACACAGATAGGCAGTCGGATATATTACTGCAATCCGACTGCCTATTGCAAGGACTATTTTCTTTTATTCGTTAGTGATAAGCACCGGTCCGTCTTCGGTCACGGCAACGGTCTTCTCAAAGTGGGCGGCGTTTGAGCCGTCGTCGGTGACAACGCCCCAGCCGTCCTCGATGGTGTGCACGCGGTACGAGCCAAAGGTGATCATGGGCTCGATGGCGATCACCAGGCCGGGCTCGAGCTTCATGCCCTTGCCGGGGCGCCCGTAGTTGGGGACGTTGGGGGGCTCGTGCATGACACGGCCAACCCCGTGGCCAACATACTCGCGCAGGACGCCAAAGCCGTGGGACTCCGCCAGGTGCTGGATGGCATGGCCGATGTCGCCCAGGGTGTTGCCAGGCTGGGCGGCGTTGATGCCAGCCCACATGCACTGCTCGGTCACCTCGAGGAGCTCCTTATCCCCGTCCGAGATCGCACCAACAGCATAGGTGTAGGCGTTGTCGCCCACCCAACCGTCAACGGTGGCACCCGTGTCGATGGATACGATGTCCCCCGACTTGAGGATGGTCTTCTTGCTGGGGATGCCGTGGACGACCATGTCGTTGATGGAGATGCAGGCGGATGCGGGGAAGCCGTAGAGCCCCTTGAAGGAGGGCGTGCCCCCCTCAAGGCGAATCATCGTCTCGATGTAGTCATCGATTTCCCACGTGGAGATACCGGGGCGGATGATCTCTCCCGCAAGGCGCAACACCTTGGCGCTGAGCGCACCGGCCGCCTTGAAGGTCTCGATCTCGCCCTTGCTCTTGAGAATGGGCCTTTCCCTCAAACGTGCCATTAGAGCTGTGCCGCCTCCTTGATGGATGCGAAGACGAGCTCCGGAGCCTGGTCGCCGTTGACAGAGACCAGAATGCCGTTGCCGCGGTAGTAGTCGATGAGTGGAGCGGTGGACTTGTCGTAGGCCTCCAGGCGGGTGCGCACGGAGTCTGCGTTGTCATCAGCGCGCTGGTAGAGCTCGCCGCCGCAGACGGGGCACTTCTCGCCGTCGTCGGCAGTGCCGATGTAGCTGCAGCCCTTGCACAGGCGGCGCTTGGAGATGCGCTCCACGACGACCTCGTTCTCGACGTCGATGGAGATGGCCATGTCGAGCTTGACGCCCAGCTCAGCCATGACGCCGTCGAGGGCGACTGCCTGGGCGGAGGTGCGGGGGAAGCCGTCGAGCAGGTAGTTGGCAGCGGGATCGGCCTTGAGCAGCTCCTCGACCAGCCCGATGACGACCTCGTCGGGGACGAGCTCGCCTGCGTCCATGTAGCCCTTGGCCTTGACGCCCAGCTCTGTGCCCTCCTTGACGGCAGCGCGGAGCAGGTCGCCGGTGGAGACATGTTTGAAGCCGAAGGCCTCGACCAGCTTTGCGGACTGGGTGCCCTTGCCGGCGCCCGGAGCGCCCAGAAGCACGATGTTCATGTTTGACTCCTTAGAAAGATGAAGGCGGCCCCGCCCCTCATGGGGAGAGGCCGCCTTGGCTCGTTAGGCTCTACGCGCTCTTACTTGAAGAAGCCGTCGTAGTTGTGCATCTTCAGCGCGCTTTCCAGCTTGGTCATGGTGTCGAGCGCAACGCCGACCATGATCAGCACGGAGGTGCCGCCAAAGAGCTGGATCAGCGTGTTGCCGCTGAAGGAGTACAGGATGGAGGGCACCACGGCGATGACCGCCAGGAACACAGCACCCGGGAGGGTGATGTGGTTGATGACGTCCTTCATGTACTGGACGGTAGCGCCACCGGGGCGCACACCGGGGATGAAGCCGCCGTTGTTCTTGAGGTTCTCCGCAGTTTCCTCCGGGTGGTACATCATGGAGGTGTAGAAGTACGCGAAGAAGACGATCAGGACAACGGTGAGGATCCAGTTGCCAGCGCCCGTAGTGCAGAAGTTGGCAAAGGAGCTCAGCCAACCCACATCGCCGAAGAACGCGGAGATCTGGGCGGGCAGGTACAGGATGGCAGAGGCGAAGATGATGGGGATGACGCCGGAGCCATTGACCTTGAAGGGCAGGTAGGTGGTCTGGCCACCCATCACGCGGCGACCAACAACGCGCTTGGAGTAGGACACCGGGATCCTGCGCTGGCCGCGCTCGATGAACACGATGGCGGGGATCACGAGCAGGATCACCAGAACGATGACCACAGTGAGCAAGACGCCCTGCATCATGTCAGAGGAGGTCTGGACGGAATCCCACAGTGCGCCCGGAAGGCGTGCGATGATGTTCGCGAAGATGATGAGGGACATGCCGTTGCCGATACCGCGCTGGGTGATGAGCTCGCCCATCCACATGATGAAGGCAGTGCCGGCCACGAGCGTGACCACGATGATGATGCTGGTGAGCCATGCGGGCATGCCGTTGTTGGCAAAGTTGATACCGAACTGGGGGCTCTGGAAGAGCATCAGATAGCCGATCGCGTTGATCAGGCCCAAGATCAAGGTGAGGTACCTGGTGATGCGTGTGATCTTGCGCTGACCGGTCTCGCCCTCCTTGGCCCACCGGGTGAGGGCCGGGATGACACCCTGCATCAGCTGCATGATGATCGATGCGGTGATGTAGGGCATGATGCCCAGGGAGAAGACGGAGAAGTACTCGAGGGCACCGCCGGAGAACAGGTTCAGCATCAGCAGAGCCGCACCTGCGCCGTCGGCAGTACCCTTGAAGCTATCAACCAGCTCGGCAAAGGGGATGCCCGGAACGGGGATAAAGGATCCCACGCGGTAGAGGGCGATGATCGCCAGGGTGAAGAAGATCTTGTTGCGGAGCTCCTTCACCTTCATTGCGTTTGCCAGAGCTTTGAACACGTTACTCGACCTTTCCGCCGGCTGCCTCGATCTTGGCCTGTGCAGAAGCGGAGACCTTGAGGCCCTTGATGGTGACTGCCTTGGTGATCTCTCCGTCGCCGAGGACCTTCACCAGGGAGTCGGCATGCTTGATGATGCCCTTGGCAACCAGGGACTCGCCGTCGACAACCTCGCCGGCCTCGTACTTGGCCTCGATGCGAGAAACGTTGACGGGCAGGTACTCCTTGCGGTTGATGTTGCGGAAGCCGGGCAGCTTGGGAAGGCGCATTGCCAGCGGGGTCTGGCCACCCTCGAAGCCGGGGCCCTTGGTGCCGCCGGCGCGGGAGCCCTGGCCGTTCATGCCACGGCCGGAGGTTCCGCCGTAGCCAGAGCCGACGCCGCGGCCAACGCGCTTGCGGGAATGAGTGGAGCCGGGAGCCGGCTTCAGATCATGCAGGTTCATGTAGATTCTCCTTTGAATCGCTTGCGCCCGCTATACGGGCGAGCCGGCAGCTCGCCGCCGGCAGACTTCCAACACCGAGCCGCCCAGGCGGGCGGCTCGATCAGTACCACGTAGTGCTTAGATCTCCTCGACCTTGACGAGGTGCTTGACCTTGAAGATCATGCCGCGGACGCACTCGTTGTCGACGAGGTCGTGGGAGCGGCCGATCTTGCCGAGGCCAAGGTTCTTGAGGGTGGCCAGCTGGTCCTTCTTGTAGCCGATGGAGGACTTCACCTGGGTCACGCGCAGGGTCTTCTCTGCCATTACTGAACCTTCTTTCCGTAGATCTTGCCGAGGTCCATACCGCGCTTGGCAGCGACATCCTCCGGGGAGGAGAGATCGGCCAAGCCGGCAGCAGCTGCCTTGACGACGTTCATGGCGTTGTCGGTGCCCAGGGACTTGGACATGACGTCCTTGATGCCCGCAAGCTCGAGCAGGGAGCGGACGGGGCCGCCGGCGATGATACCGGTACCTGCAACAGCGGGCTTGATGAGCACGCGGCCAGCGCCGAACTCGCCGATGACCTCGTGGGGGATGGTGCCTGCCTCGGTAACGGGCACGGTGAACATGTTCTTCTTTGCGTCCTCGACGGCCTTGGAGATGGCCAGGGGCACCTCAGCGGACTTGCCCATGCCAACGCCGACCTTGCCGTTGCGGTTGCCCACGACGACCAGCGCGCTGAGGCTCAGGCGACGGCCGCCCTTGACGGTCTTGGAAACGCGGTTGATGACGACGACCTGCTCCTCCAGCTCGGGGACTGCAGGGTTGGCCTGCTTGGTGGCCTTGTTGTTGGACCTTTGTGCCATTCTGACGATCCCCTTCCTAGAACTTCAGGCCTGCCTCGCGGGCGCCTTCCGCGAGTGCCTTGACGCGGCCATGGTACAGGCGGCCGCCACGGTCGAACACGATGGTGTCGATGCCAGCCTTGAGAGCGCGCTCGGCGACGAGCTTGCCCACCTCGGTGGCACCCTCGATGTTGCCGCCGGACTTGCCGGTGGCCTTGAACTCAGCATCGATGGAAGAAGCGCTGACCAGGGTGGTAGCGGTGACATCGTCGATGATCTGAGCGTAGATGTTGGTGTTGGAGCGGGTCACGCGCAGGCGGGGACGCTCGGCAGTGCCAGAGATCTTCCCGCGGACGCGACGCTGGCGGCGAGCCAGGCCCTCCCTCTTAAGCTTCTGCTTGTCCATAAGTTCTTACACTCCTTGAAATCACCCGGTACAAAGACCGGCGGTAACTACTTAGCGGTCTTGCCTTCCTTGCGGCGGATATGCTCGCCCTGGTAGCGGATACCCTTGCCCTTGTAAGGCTCGGGCTTGCGCCACTTGCGGATGTCTGCTGCAACCTGGCCGACCTGCTGCTTGTCGATACCGGAGACAACGATCTTTGCCTGGTCGGGGCACTCGAAGGTGATGCCCTCGGGCTTCTCGATGATGACGGGGTGAGAGTAGCCGAGGTTCAGCTCGAGCTTGTCGCCCTTGACGGCGGCGCGGTAGCCGACGCCAACGAGCTCGAGGGTCTTGGAGTAGCCCTCGGAGACACCGACGACCATGTTGTTGATCAGGGTGCGGGTCAGGCCGTGCTGTGCACGGGAGTCGCGCTCGTCATCCGGGCGGGTGACGACGATGGAGCCGTCCTCGGCCTTCTCGATGGTGAGTGCGCTGTAGAAGCTGCGGGTGAGCTCGCCCTTGGGGCCCTTGACGGTCACCTCGTTGCCGTTGATGGAAACCTCGACTCCGGCAGGAACGGAGACGGGCAGTTTACCGATACGAGACATGTAACTTGCTCCTTTCCGTTAACCGATTACCAGACGTATGCCAGGACCTCGCCACCCACGCCGGCAAGGCGTGCGTCGCGGTCGGTCATGACACCCTTGGAGGTGGAGATGATTGCAGTGCCGAGGCCGCCGAGCACGCGGGGCAGCTCGTCGCGGCCAGCGTAGATGCGCAGGCCGGGCTTGGAGATGCGGCGGATGCCCTTGATGACCTTGGACTTCTTGGGACCGTACTTGAGGGTGACGGTGAGCTCGTTCTGAGGTGCCTTCTCGGTAACCTCGTACTCGGCGATGTAGCCCTCCTCCTTGAGGATGCGGGCAATCTCCACGAGCTTCTTGGAAGACGGCATGGAAACCGTCTGGTGGCTCGCAGCATTTGCGTTACGGATGCGCGTAAGCATATCTGCGATGGGATCGGTGACGCTCATTGATTCCTCCTATAGTTCTTTGATGACTGCGTCTGAGTGGTTCGCTGCCGCCCGTAGCGGCCGCGCCTTCTCGGGGCAGGCCGGCTCTACGCTAGGCCTGGCTGGAAAGGGCAGATCCTACCAGCTTGCCTTGCGGACACCGGGGAGCTCGCCTTTGAGGGCCATTTCGCGAAGACAAACACGGCACAGACCGAACTTGCGGTAGACGGAATGGGGTCGACCGCAGCGGTTGCAGCGAGTGTAGCTGCGAGTGCTGTACTTGGGCTCGCGCTTGGCCTTGGCGATCATCGATTTCTTTGCCAATGCAATGCCTCCTAAATAGAACACATAAAACGGGACAGTTTTATATTTTCTCACAAAATGCAAGAAAGTGGACCGTGAATTTTCTCACGGTCCACTTTCACAGCCTCCCCCAACGGGAAGACGGCAGCTCCTGTGCGAGGGCGCTTACTTGGCGCGCTTGAAGGGGAAGCCGAATGCGTCGAGCAGTGCCTTGCAGTGCTCGTCGGTGGTGGCGGTGGTCACGAAGGTGATGTCCATGCCACGGGTCTTGTCGACCTTGTCGTAGTCGATCTCAGGGAAGATCAGCTGCTCGGAAACACCCATGGAGTAGTTGCCGTTGCCGTCGAAGGAGGTGGCGGACAGGCCGCGGAAGTCGCGGATGCGGGGGATCGCGGTAGCCAGCAGGCGATCGAAGAACTCGTACATGCGCTCGCCGCGAAGGGTGACCTTGCAGCCGATGGGCATGCCGGCGCGCAGCTTGAAGCTAGCGATGGACTTCTTGGCGCGGCAGATCATGGGCTGCTGGCCGGTGATGATGCGCATGTCGTTGACAGCGGCGTCAATCGCCTTGCTGTCCGTTGCGGCCTCACCGACGCCCATGTTGACGACGATCTTGGTCAGCTTGGGAACGCAGTTAACGTTCTCGATGCCCAGCTGCTCCTTGAGGGCAGGGGCGATCTCGTTCTTGTACTTCTCCTGAAGACGAGGTGCCATTTCTTTCTCCAATCCGAGATTTAAGGTGGGGTTCCAACCTCACCCCCCGCAGCCTGGCAGGGCCTTGGGGCCTAACACGCAGATTCGCGTGCCGCTTGCACAGCACGCGAATCCAAGATTATAGACGAACTCGACTAATTAGTCGATGTTCTTGCCGCACTTCTTGCAAACGCGAATGCGCTTGCCAGTGGAGCGGTCGCAGCTAACGCGGGTGGGCAGACCGCAGTTGGGGCAGATCAGCATGACGTTGGACACGTCGATCTTGGCCTCCTTCTCGATGATGCCACCGTTGGGGTTAGCCTGGGTGGGCTTGCAGTGCTTCTTCACGACAGCCACGCCCTGGACCTTGACCTTGCGCTCGCGGGGGAACGCTGCGATAACCTCGGCCTCGGTGCCCTTGTCCTTGCCGGCGAGAACCTTGACCTTGTCACCGGTCTTAATCTTCATTGCCATCTCTCAAACCTCCTTACAGCGTCTCGGGGGCGAGGGAGACGATCTTCATGAACTTCTTGTCGCGCAGCTCGCGAGCCACGGGCCCGAAGATACGGGTGCCGCGGGGGGAGCCGTCAGCGTTCACCAGAACAGCGGCGTTCTGATCGAACTTGATGTAGGAGCCGTCCTTGCGGCGGACTTCCTTCTTGACGCGGACGATGACGCAGCGAACGACATCGCCCTTCTTGACCTGGCCGTTGGGAGCGGCTTCCTTGACGCTGCAGACGATCACGTCACCGAGACCGGCATAGCGGCGCTTGGAGCCACCCAGAACCTTGATGCACTGAACCTTGCGTGCACCAGAGTTGTCGGCGACAGCCAGCATGCTTTGCATCTGAATCATCGAAACATACCTTTCTGGTCAGCAGGTTTTTACTTGGCCTTCTCGACGATCTCGATAAGGCGCCAGCGCTTCATCTTGGACAGGGGGCGGGTCTCCTGGATGCGGACGGTGTCGCCCACACCAGCGATGTTGCCCTCGTCATGGGCGTGGAACTTCTTGGTGGTGGTCATCATCTTCTTGTAGACTCGGTGCGGCTTGCGCTCCTTGACCTGCACGACGATGGTTTTGTCATTGGCCGCAGAGACGACAACGCCCTGGCGGACCTTACGACGACCGCGCTCTTCGCTCATCGTGTTCTCCTTACTTCTCAGCGGCGATCTCGCGAGCGCGAAGCTCGGTGAGAATGCGGGCAATGTCCTTCTTCACGGTCTTGACGCGAGCCGTGTTGTCCAGCTGGCTGGTGGCCATCTGGAAGCGGAGGTTGAAGAGCTCGGAACGAGCCTCCTCGAGCTTGACGTTCAGGTCAGCAGTGCTGAGCTCACGCAGTTCGGCAGCCTTCATTCTTTACTCACCTTCCTTCTCGGTCTCGCGGAAGACCATCTTGCACTTGATGGGCAGCTTCTGGATGGCCAGACGCATTGCCTCGCGTGCGACCTCGGGGGCCACGCCGTCGATCTCGAACATGATGCGGCCCGGCTTGACAACGGCCACCCACTCCTCGGGGTTGCCCTTGCCGGAGCCCATGCGGGTCTCGGCAGGCTTCTTGGTGATGGGCTTGTCCGGGAAGATGTTGATATACACCTTGCCGCCACGCTTCATGTAGCGGGTCATGGCGATACGGGCAGCCTCGATCTGGCGGTTGGTGATCCAGTGTGCCTCGAGGGCCTGGATACCGCAGAAGCCGTAGTTCAGGGTGGTGCCACCCTTTGCATGGCCCTTCATGGAGCCACGCTGCACCTTGCGGTGCTTAACGCGCTTAGGCATCAGCATTGTTTAGTTCCTCCCCTCGCGGCGACCGCGGCCACGGCGCTGGTTGGAGACACCCTCGAGTGCGGGGTTGGCAGGCTTCTGACCAGGCAGAACCTCGCCGTAGTAGACCCACACCTTGATGCCGCAAGAGCCCATGGTGGTGTGTGCGGTTGCGAAACCATAGTCGATCTGGGCGCGGAGGGTATGCAGGGGCACGCGACCCTCGCGGTACCACTCGCGGCGGCTCATCTCAGCGCCACCCAGACGGCCGGAGCACTGGATACGGATACCCTTGGCACCGGACTTGCGGGCGGACTGGACGGCCTTGCGCATTGCGCGACGGAAGGCGACGCGGCCCTCCAGCTGGTCTGCGATGGACTGGGCGACCAGGTTGGCATCCAGCTCGGGGCGCTTGACCTCGACGACCTCGACGGCGACCTTGCCGCCAGCGATGGCCTCGAGCTCCTTGCGGAGGTTGTCGACCTCTGCGCCCTTCTTGCCGATGACGATGCCGGGGCGAGCGGTGGTCAGGATGACCTTGACCTTGTCGCCGGCGCGCTCGATCTCGACCTTGGAGAGCGCGGCGCCTGCCAGCTTCTTCTCGGCGTAGTTGCGCAGCTCCATGTCGTTCTTGAGGGTAGCTGCGTAATCCTTGTCAGCGTACCAGCGGCTGCGCCAGTTCTCGGTAATACCGAGGCGGAAACCGGTAGGCAGAACCTTCTGACCCATGCTTTACGCCTCCTTCGGTGCGACGATGACGGTGATGTGGCTGGTGCGCTTGCGGATCTTGCTAGCGGCACCCTTTGCACGGGGACGGAAGCGCTTCATGGTGGGGCCCTCGTCCACGTAGGCGGCCTTGATCACAAGGCTCTCGGGGCGAAGACCAAAGCGGTCCTGTGCGTTGGCGGCTGCGGAGTTGACGACCTTGGCGACGACCTCGGCGATTGCGCGCTCGTTGAACGCGAGGATCTCCTGGGCGGCGATGACGTCCTTACCGCGAACCTGGTCGATTACGATGCGGGCCTTGCGGGGAGAGACGCGCACGTAACGGGCGATTGCCTTTGCTTCCATTGTGCTCTCCTCTCCTACTTAACCTTGTGGCCCTTGAAGGTGCGGGTGGGGGCGAACTCGCCCAGCTTGTGCCCGACCATGGACTCGGTGACGTACACGGGGACATGACGGCGGCCGTCATGCACGGCGATGGTGTGGCCCACCATCTCGGGGAAGATCGTGGAGGAACGGCTCCAGGTCTTCACCACGTTCTTCTCGCCTGCCTCGTTCATCTTGATGATGCGCTCGAGGAGGCGCGGCTCCACGAAGGGGCCCTTCTTGAGACTGCGGCTCATAGTGTTATTCCTCCTTCAAGCTACTTCTTGCGGCGGCGGATGATCAGGCGCTGGCTGTACTTCTTCTTGTCACGGGTGCGATGGCCCTTGGTGGGGATGCCCCACGGAGTGACAGGATGACGGCCTGCGGACTTGTTCTTGCCCTCGCCACCACCATGGGGATGGTCGACGGGGTTCATGACGGTACCGCGGACGGTGGGACGGACGCCCATCCAGCGCTTGCGGCCTGCCTTGCCGATGGTGATGTTGGCATGCTCGGCGTTGCCGACCTCGCCAACGGTGGCGCGGCAGGTGAGGAGCACGCGGCGCATCTCGGAAGAGGGCATGCGCAGGATGGCGTAGTCACCCTCCTTGCCCATCAGCTGGATGCTGGTGCCGGCGGAGCGAGCCATGGCGGCACCCTTGCCGGGCTGGAACTCAACGGCGTGGATGAGGGTACCCACGGGGATGTTGGCCAGGGGCAGTGCGTTGCCGGGCTTGATGTCTGCGTTGGGGCCGGACTCGACCTTGTCGCCGACCTTCAGGCCCTTGGGGTGCAGGATGTAGGCCTTGGCGCCGTCTGCGTAGTGAAGCAGGGCGATGCGTGCGGAGCGGTTGGGGTCGTACTCGATGGTTGCGACCTTGGCGGGCACGCCGTCCTTGTTGCGCTTGAAGTCGATCTTGCGATACTTGCGCTTGTGGCCACCGCCCTGGTGACGGCAGGTGATGCGACCGTAGTTGTTACGGCCTGCCTTCTTGGGCAAGGGCTCCAGAAGAGACTTCTCGGGCTTGTTGGTCGTGATCTCTGCGAAGTCAGAGACCGTCTGATGACGGCGACCAGGAGAAGTCGGCTTGTACTGTTTGACTCCCATTAGATTCTCCTTTCGTCCGTTTGCCAGCAACACCGCCTGGGAACGGAGGGTGTGCAACCTCCAGCGGCCCTGACCCCGGACTACCACGGCCCCGAGCGTTTCCTATTGAGGGCGCACAGGACCAGTTTGACCCCCGCTGCACCGCGGGGGCTTGAAACTGAACTTAAGCCTGGTTGGCGAAGAGCTCGATGCTGTCGCCCTCTGCCAGGGTGACAACGGCCTTCTTCCAAGTGCGGGTGCGACCGGGAACGTAGCGGACGCGCTTGGGCTTGGACTTGACGTTGGAGGTGTTCACCTTGAGCACCTTGACGTCGAAGAGCTCCTCGATTGCCTGGGAAATCTCGATCTTGGAGGCACGCTTGTCAACCTCGAAGGTGTAGCGGTTGACTTCCTGCATGTCGAAAGCGCGCTCGGTGATGATCGGGCGGATGATGATCTCACGTGCGTTCATTATGCGAGCACCTCCTCGAGATAGGTCAGGGCAGCCTTGGTCAGGACCAGGTTGGCGTTGTCCAGCAGGTCGTAGCAGTTGGACTCGGTGGCGCCAATGATCAGGACGTTCTCAAGGTTGCGGAAGGACAGGAAGGACTCGAAGTCGTCGTCGTCCACAACGATGGTGGTGCGGCCCTTGATGTTGAGGGCCTCCAGGGCGGCCTTGGCTGCCTTGGTGGAGGGCTTCTCGAAGGCGAACTCGCTGACCACGGTCAGCTCGCCGTCTGCCAGCTTGGCAGAGAGGGCAGAGCGCATGGCCAGCTTGACGACCTTGTTGTTCACGCGGTAGGCGTAGGAACGGGTGTGGGGGCCAAAGACCACGCCGCCGCCCTTGTAGTGGGGTGCGCGGATGGTACCCTGGCGGGCGTTGCCGGTGCCCTTCTGGCGGAAGGGCTTGCGGCCGCCGCCGCTGACCTTGCCACGGGTCTTGGTGTTTGCAGTGCCCTGACGCAGAGCAGCCATCTGGGACTTAACGACCTCGTGCATAACGTAGATGTTGGGCTCGATGCCGAAGACGGTATCGTTTGCAGCCACGGTCTCGACGTCCTTGCCTGCGGGATCGAAGATCTTGATATCAGCCATCTTTGTCTCCTCCCTTAGGCCATACGAACCTGGACGAGGGCACCCTTGCCGCCGGGGACGGCGCCCTTAACGAGAATGAGGTTCTGGTCGGCGTCGACACGGACAACTGCCAGGTTCCTGACAGTCACGCGGTCGCAGCCCATGTGACCAGCCATGCGCATACCCTTGAGAATGCGAGAGGGGTAGGCGCACATGCCAACAGAACCGGGAGCGCGATGGAAGTGGGAACCATGGCCGCCCGGGCCGCCAGCGAAGTGATGGCGCTTGATGACGCCAGCGAAGCCCTTGCCCTTGGAGACGCCGATGACGTCGACCTTCTGGGTGTCTGCAAAAGCCTCGACGGTGATGACCTCGCCGCAGGAGTGCTGGGAGGCATCCTCGACGCGGACCTCGCGCAGATAGCGCATGGGAGCGATGCCAGCCTTGGCGAAGTGGCCCTTCATAGGCTTGTTGACGCGATGCTCCTTGATGTCGCCGAAACCGATCTGAACGGCCTCGTAGCCGTCGGTCTCGGTGGTCTTGACCTGCGCGACGACGCAGGGGCCAGCCTGGATGACGGTCACGGGGACGATGTTGTCATCTTCTCCCCAGACCTGGGTCATGCCCAGCTTGCGGCCAAGAATAGTGTTGACCATTTTCAACCTAACTCTTCAGGCGATCGTGCAGAGGAAGCCGGTGGCTTCGTGTAGTGGATCGCAGCCTTGTAGCTCTCCCCTTTGCTTGCAGTGCATAGGCTCTGGGGCGCTGTCTTACAGTCGCCGCGTGCCCAGTTGGCGTGAGATGCTTTTGGGCACACGACACGCTACGCCCGCGAAGGCGCAGCCTGTCTAGGATAACGGCTCAAAACCCGTTTGTGAACCCCTTTTCTAAAAAACACGCCCCCGGGCGTATCTTTTCTGCAAGCACAGGAAAGGGCTGGTAGACCTAAATGAAGCTAATGGACGCCCCAGGCCGTCATTTCGACCGGAGGCGCGATCAGCGCCGCAGTGGAGAAATCTCGGGTTGAGCCGCAAGACCGTGTCTCGAGCTGTGGTCTCCTGGCTCCATCCGAGATTTCTCCACGCGCTCACTGCGTTCGCTTGGTCGAAATGACAGAGGAGCTGAACTCCATCCTGGTCTAACACTTAAAAGAAAGGGACCCTCCGGAGAAGGTCCCTTTGTGTCCGCTTTGCGCGAGATGCGTGCTTAGAGCTTGATCTCGATGTCGACGCCGGCGGGGAGGTCGAGGCGCATCAGGGAGTCCACGGTGTTGGGCGTGGGATCCAGGATGTCGATGAGACGCTTGTGGGTGCGCATCTCGAACTGCTCGCGGCTGTCCTTGTTGACGTGCGGGGAGCGGATGACGGTGTAGAGGTTGCGCTCGGTGGGCAGGGGGATGGGACCGCTGACACGGGCGCCGGTCTTCTGGGCAGTGTCCACGATCAGCTTGGTGGACTGATCCACGATCTCGTGATCGTAGCCCTTCAGGCGGATGCGAATCTTCTGATTAGGCATCGTAATTCCTTCCTAAACTCAAAGCCCGTGCTACTTAGCGGACTTAGCGATGATCTCTTCGGCCACGTTCTTGGGAACGGGTGCGTAATGGGCGAACTGCATGGTGTAGGATGCGCGACCCTGGGTGTTGGAGCGGAGGTCGGTTGCATAGCCGAACATCTCGGACAGGGGCACGTTTGCCTTGACGGCAACGGCGCTGCCGCGCTCCTCCTGGCCCTGGATCATGCCGCGGCGAGAGCTGATGCCGCCCATGACGTTGCCCAAGTACTCGGAGGGAGTCTCAACCTCAACGGCCATCATCGGCTCGAGCAGGACGGGGTCGGACTTGCGCAGGGCCTCCTTGATCGCCAGGGAGCCCGCAACCTTGAAGGCGACTTCGGAGGAGTCGACCTCGTGGTAGGAGCCGTCGACCAGCTCGACGCGGACGTCGAGGGTGGGGTAGCCGGCGATGACACCGGTCTCCAGTGCCTCCTCGATGCCCTTGCCGACGCTGGGGATGTACTCCTTGGGGATGACGCCGCCGACGATCTTGTTCTCGAAGACAAAACCGGAGCCGGGCTCGCCGGGGTACATGTTGATGATGGCGTCGCCGTACTGGCCGGAGCCACCGGTCTGGCGCTTGAACAGACCGCGTGCGTTGAGAACCTCGTGACCGGGCTTCTCGCGATAGGCGACGCGGGGTGCGCCGGTGTTGCAGTCGACCTTGAACTCGCGCTTGAGGCGGTCGATGATGATCTCCAGGTGGAGCTCGCCCATGCCGGCGATGATGGTCTGGCCGGTCTCCTCGTCAGTGCGGACGCGGAAGGTCGGGTCCTCCTCGGCCAGGCGCTGCAGGGCAACGCCCATCTTGTCCTGCTCGGCCTTGGTCTTGGGCTCGACGGCGATGTCGATAACAGGCTCGGCGAACTCGATGGACTCGAGGATGATGGGATGGCTCTCATCGCAGAGGGTCTCGCCGGTGGTGGTGTTCTTCAGGCCGACAGCGGCGCAGATGTCACCGGCAGAGATGTAGTCGATGTCGTGCTGCTCGTTGGAGTGCATCTCGAGCAGGCGGCCGATGCGCTCCTTCTTGCCGTTGACGGAGTTGATGACGTAGGAGCCAGCATCCAGGCGGCCGGAGTAGCAGCGCAGGTAGGTGAGCTTGCCGACGTAGGGGTCGGTCATGATCTTGAAGGCCAGAGCGGAGAACGGAGCCTTGTTGTCTGCCTCGCGGGTCTCCTCTTCGTCAGTGTCGGGGTTGACGCCGACGATTGCGGGGACGTCGAGCGGGGAGGGCAGGTAGTCGACGACGGCGTCGAGCAGCTCCTGCACACCCTTGTTCTTGTAGGAAGAGCCGACGTAGACCAGGTTGAGCTCGGTGGAGAGGACGCCCTTGCGCAGGGCAGCCTTGATCTGCTCGACGGTGACCTCCTCCTCCATGAGGATGAGCTCCATGAGCTCCTCGTCGAAGTCAGCAGCGGCGTCGAGCAGCTCCTGGTGGAGCTCCTCTGCCTCTGCCTGGTACTCCTCGGGGATGGCATCCATGCGCTCGGGGTAGGTCATGCCCTTCTCATCGGCCTTGAAGTCCCATGCCTCCATGGTGACGAGGTCGATGAGGCCCCAGAACTGGTCCTCGGAGCCCATGGGGAGCTGAGCGGCAACGGCGTTGGCGCCCAGGCGGTCCTTCATGGTCTGGATGGCGTGCTTGAAGTCTGCACCAACGCGGTCGTACTTGTTGATGTAGGCGATGGTGGGGACGTTGTAGCGCTTGGCCTGGCGCCAGACGGTCTCGGACTGGGGCTGAACGCCTGCGACGGCGTCGAAGACGGCGACGGTGCCGTCGAGGACGCGCAGGGAGCGCTCGACCTCGGAGGTGAAGTCAACGTGGCCCGGGGTGTCGATGATCTGGATCTTGTAGACGTGGCCGTTGGGGTCGCCGGAGGGGTAATGCCAGAAGCAGGTGGTGGCGGCGGAGGTGATGGTAACGCCGCGCTCCTGCTCTTGGATCATCCAGTCCATGGTTGCAGCGCCCTCGTGAACCTCACCGATCTTGTGGGTCTTGCCGGTGTAGTAGAGGATGCGCTCTGTAGTGGTGGTCTTGCCGGCATCGATGTGAGCCATGATGCCGATGTTGCGGGTGTCCTGAAGCGGGGTCTTCTTAGCCATTGCTCAGCACTCCTAGAAGCGGTAGTGGGAGAAGGCGCGGTTGGACTCGGCCATCTTGAAGACGTCCTCGCGCTTCTTGACGGAAGCGCCCATGCCGTTGGCAGCATCCATGATCTCTGCTGCGAGGCGCTCGGCCATGGAGCGCTCCTTGCGGGCACGGGAGAAGTTCACCATCCAGCGGATCGCCAGGGTGGTGGAACGGCGGGAGTTGACGTCGGTGGGCACCTGGTAGGTGGCGCCGCCCACGCGCTTGGGCTTGACCTCGACGGTGGGGCGGACGTTCTCCATGGCCTTCTTGAAGACGGAGAGGGCGTCCTCACCGGTCTTCTCGGCGACGATGTCGAAGGCACCGTAGACGATGCGCTCGGCGGTGGACTTCTTGCCGTCCAGCAGGACCTTGTTGATCAGCTGGGTGACGAGGCGGTTGTTGTAGACGGCGTCCGGCTGAACCTCGCGACGGACTGCAGCATTACGACGGGGCATGTTCTAGATACCTCCCTTACTTCTTATCCTTGGGGCGCTTGGCGCCATAGCGGGAACGGGCCTGTGCGCGGTTGTTGACCGCAGCGGCGTCGAGGGTGCCGCGGATGATCTTGTAGCGGACACCGGGGAGGTCCTTGGTACGGCCGCCGCGGAGCAGCACCATGGAGTGCTCCTGGAGGTTGTGGCCCTCACCGGGGATGTAGGCAGTGACTTCCATGCCGTTGACGAGGCGAACACGAGCAACCTTGCGGAGAGCGGAGTTCGGCTTCTTGGGGGTTGCGGTGTAGACGCGGGTGCAAACGCCGCGCTTCTGCGGGTTGCCCTTGAGCGCGGGGGACTTGGACTGGTCCACAGCGCGCTTGCGGCCCTTGCGGACCAGCTGGTTAATGGTAGGCAATGTAGTATCCTTTCTTGCTACCTCTTACAATTACCGCCCCACTTGCGGGGGCTGCCCTTGAACGCTTGTCAGGTTCCGCCTGAGCGCGGGTTGTTGCGGCTCACGCGGAGCCCGACAACCGAGGTTCCAGGGCGCAGCAATCCCCAGGTCTTGGAGACGCGAGTGGATAAATTACTCTCCTCAACAGGGCTTGTCAAACGCCACGCCACCGGGTGTATCCAAACCAAAAACCCACACCGACCTGCGCTTTTGCAGGCGGGTGCGGGTTTTTCTAGAAAAATGGCCAGTTCTTTTGAGCGCCTAGGCCTTGGAAGCGATGGCCTGAACGCAGGTGATGGCGCAGGTGCCCACGATATCTGCCACAGAGCAGCCGCGGGAAAGGTCGCTCACCGGCTTGGCCAGGCCCTGCATGACGGGACCGTAGGCCTCGGCCTTGGCCAGGCGCTGCACCAGCTTGTAGCCGATGTTACCAGCGTCGATGTTGGGGAAGATCAGCACGTTGGCACTGCCGGCAACCGCAGAGCCGGGGGCCTTGGAGGCGCCCACGCTGGGAACCATGGCTGCGTCTGCCTGCAGTTCGCCGTCGAAGAGGAACTCGGGGGCCTTCTGGCGGGCAAGCTCGGCTGCTTCTCGCACGGCCGCAGGACCCTCGCCCTTGCCGGAGCCCTGGGTGCTGAAGCTCAGCAGGGCAACGCGGGGCTCACCGCCGCAGAGATCGGCAAAGGTGCGGGCAGACGCAACGGCGATCTCTGACAGCTCGTCTGCAGTGGGGTACAGGTTGAGCGCGCAGTCGCCAAAGACGAACAGGCCGCCATCGCCGAGCTCGCAGGCGGGCACGTCCATGACGAAGGACGAGCTCACGAGCTTGACACCCGGCGCGGTCTTGAGGATCTGCAGGCAGGGGCGCAGGGTGTCTGCCGTGGAGTGGCAGGCACCAGAGACCATGCCGTCCGCATCGCCGAAGTACACCATCATGACGCCGTAGGTGGTGACGTCCCTCACCTGCTCTGCGGCCTGCTCGAGCGTCATGCCCTTCTTGGCGCGCAGCTCCGCGAGCTTTTCCGCATAGCGGGGCGCGTCTGCGCTCTGGGCGGGGTCGACGGTCTTAATGCCATCGAGGGAGACGCCGTGCGCGGTGACCTCCTCCTGGCTTCCGAGCACGACGCAGCGCGCGATGCCCTGATCTGTTATGGAGCGGGCCGCCTCGACAACGCGGCTGTCCGAGCCCTCTGGAAACACGATGGTCTGCAGGTCCTGCTTTGCGCGGTCGATGATGCGGGACAAGAAGTCGCTCATAGTGGCTCCTCAATCTGTAGGGTGCAATGCCCGCGGCGGCGGGCGCATGCTCTTGTGGGATGCAGGGGATTCTAGCTGCTGGCACCCGCCCGGCGCCGCGCCGCGGGCCTCCCCTTCCGCCCAAGGCCCCGTGCCGGGCGGCGGGATGCAGGCGCGCCCCGCTTGCGCAGAATTGTCACCCTGTTAATACTTTGAGGTGACAATTACGCTAGACTGCCGCAGTCACGCACGATCAGAGAGCAAGGAGCACCATGAGCGCACAGCACAACACCAGCACCAGCACCCCCTCCCCTTCCCGCACGCAGACCGTCGCCAAGTGCGCCCTATTGGTGGCGCTGCTCATTGTGAGCTGCTTTGTCACCATCCCCATCGGGCCGGTGCCCTTCACCCTGCAGACTGCGGTGGTCATCCTCATCGCCTTGCTGTGCAGCCCCAGAGAAGCCGCCGTCGCCGTGGGGGTCTACCTGATCATGGGTGCTGTGGGTCTGCCGGTCTTCAGCGGGATGACCGGCGGGATCATACGCGCCTCCACGGGTTTCCTCGCGGGCTTTCTTGCAGGCTCCGTGGCAGGCGCGGCCCTCAGGATGCTGCTGCTCAAGCTCAAGCTGCCCGCCGTGGCCGCAGACGTGGTGGTTGCCATCGTCTACATGGTGATCGCAGATGCGTTGGGTCTGCTCTGGTACGTGTTCTTCGCCAACGTGAGCCCTGCGGAGGCTTTTGCCATCATGGTGCTGCCCTTCATCCTCGTGGACTGCATCAAGGCCGTCATCGCCGTGGTGGTTGCCGGTGCCGTGCGCAAGGCGCTGGGCTGGAGCTAGCGGCTGCGACACCCCGCCTGCCCAAGCGCACTGTCCAACCCTGTCCAAAACAGGGGGTTTGGCGGCGTTCGCTGTCCAAGACAGGGGGTTAGGCGGTGTTTATACTTTTACAAACGCCGCCAAGAGGGGCTTTTCGGACAGCAAACGCCGCCAAACCCCCTGTTTTGGACACCTCGAGCGAGTGAGGAGGGGCGCATGGGCCTCAAGGACGATGTGCTGGCCTGCCTGGAGCAGGGCAAGGGCGCGTTTCTTTCTGGAGAGGCGCTGGCACAGCAGCTCGGTGTGAGCCGCAACGCTGTCTGGAAGGCTATCAAGTCGTTGGAGGCCCAGGGCTATACCATTGAAGGCGTGACCAAGAAGGGGTATCGCCTGGCGAGCAACTGCTCCATCCTCTCTGCCGCAAGCATCCAGCGCTATGTGAGCAGCGCCATCACCTGCGTTGAGTTCCACAGCTCCGTTGACTCCACCAACACCCGCGCCAAGGAACTCGCAGCCCAGGGCTGCCCAGCAGGGACCCTGGTGGTGGCAGACCGCCAGACCGCGGGCCGCGGGCGCCAGGGACGACCCTTCTACTCCCCCGCAGGCAGCGGGGTCTACTTCAGCGTGGTGCTGAGGCCCGGCTTCCCGCTCGCAGACATCACGGCGGTCACCAGCTTTGCCGCCGTCTGCACGGCCCAGGCCATCGAGGAGGTCTTTGCCATCCCAGTCCAGATCAAGTGGGTCAACGACGTCTTCGCCAAGGGACGCAAGTGCTGCGGCATACTCACCGAGGCATCGATCCTGCCAGAGAGCGGTGCCATCGACTACATCGTGGTGGGTGTCGGCGTCAACGTCAGCGCGCCACAGGGGGGCTTCCCCAACGAGGTCGCGCAGGTGGCCCAAGTGCTGTGCGAAGGCGATCCAGACGCAGGGGACGGCAGGGCCCGCCTTGCCGCGCGCGCTGCGAGCCTGCTGGCAGAAGGCGCCGAGTCCATCCCCGACAAGCCCCACTTGGACGAGTACCGCCGCCGCAGCCTGCTCGACGGCCGCAGCGTGACGGTTGAACAGGGGCGCGAGAGCTTCCGCGCCCTGGTGCTGGGCATCAACGACGACCTCACCCTTCAGGTGCAGTTGGAAGACGGCAGCCAGCGGGCCTTGAGCCATGGCGAGGTGCACATCCCGTCCTCGCAGCTCTAAGGGCGCGGCTGTGTTACAACGGTTGCAACAGATTTCAACCCGAGGGAGGTGCGCATGAGCGCAGAACTGAGCAGGGCGCAGAAGTCCATCCACCGCATCGGCGGCCTTAACATCGCCATGGGCGTTGTCACCATCGTCACCGGCCTCGTGGTGGGCGTTGGCTGCATCGTGAGCGGCGGGCGCCTCCTCAAGAAGTAGCGTTGAGTGCTGTTAGACCATAACGAAGAGTCCCCCTTCGTTATCTTGAACGCAGGCGCCTTGGCGCCGGAGTCGAAGGATGACGCGAGAAGATGACTCAGCAGCTCCATTTTGGTCTAACAGCACCTATCGTTGAGCCCTACT
>JBJEHM010000127.1:5709-6785 GCA_051876075.1 Coriobacteriales bacterium | reverse complement strand
GTGGGTGTTGGAGAAGAACTCCATCGACGGGTCGAAGTAGTTGTAGGTCAGCAACTCATCGGCTGCCTTCTTCTCCCACTTGTTTGTGGAGCGGTTCCATGTTGCGTTGGTACCGCGCGTGGGGTCCATGATCATCCAGCGCCCGTTCAAGTAAACCTCAACCCACCAGTGATCGCGCGAGCTGATGTTGCTTTCTGTGGTCCAGGTATTCCACGGGGACGTGAGCGAATGCCCGTACACCAGCTTTGCCGGAATATTCTGGGCGCGCGCAAGCGCGATGAGCATGGAGGAATACCCAACGCAGGTGGTTGCCACCTTTGCCTTCTTGCTCGATGTCTTCACGCTGTTGGAAGACGAGAGGTTGTCGCGGTATTTCTTCAGGTTGAGGTAGGGGTTGATGTGCTGCTTGGAGCTGTTTTGGAAGGCGATGGTGTCGTAGTAGAAATTGCTGGTCACGTAGGTGTAGAGCTTGCGCATCTGCTCGTACGGGTCTTTGGTCTTGCCAACCACGCTGTCCGAAACCTTCTTGAAGTAGGCGCGGCGAGTCGACTCAGAGGGCAGCTTTTTGTCGTAGCCCTTGAACACGAAGGTCATGTCCGACAACGCTTTGGCCGACTTGGTCACGTAGGTCTTATAGCCCTTCTTGGCAGAGGCGGCGCGCTTGGATTCGTTGTTGCTGATCATGGCGCTGTATTTGACCACGGCCGCCTTGCCGCTGCTGACGTTGATGGGGACCCCGATGAAGACATAGCCGTGAGAACCGCCGATGTAGTCATAGCCTTGGGCCTGCTCGCTGGTTGCTGCGCGGGCAACGAGCAGATAGTAGGTGCCATCGGGTTGATAGGAGGTGTCAAGCCGTGCGGTGAAGCCGGTATTCGAGGCCACCAGGTCCAGGTAGGCACCTCTCATCCAGCTGCCGCTTTTGCCGATGTCGCGCAAGCCAACGCGGTACTTCACACCCTTGAGCGCAGAGCGGTACTCCACAGTGATGGCGCTCCCGTTTGTGGTGACATCCACCTGCTCGGAACCGCCGCTGTTGTTGGAGCTGAAGCTGTCCGAATACGCAGTGGCACGCA
>JBJEHM010000127.1:3108-5609 GCA_051876075.1 Coriobacteriales bacterium | reverse complement strand
TCGGTGTAGAAGGTGTCTCCGTACAGAAAGCAGACGTCGTCATCTATGAGCTCGTAGCAGAAGCGGTCGATCTCGCGAGCCCCGCGCTCGGGCTCGTGGCGCGTAGCGCCTTCGGCCACGCACAGCGGGTTGGAGGAGGAGATGATGACCTCGGCGTCCTGGTCGTTCTCGTGGACGAGCCGCGTCGTGCGCTGGAGGAGCGTCTCCCCCTCGATGCTAATCAGCTGCTTGGGAATGCCGTGGTACCCACCCCAGCGTCTGCCCTTCCCATTCGCCATGATGACGTAGCGCATGTACTTCTCCCCGTGCGTTTACGTAAATCAACGTCCATCGTTCAATTCTAGAAACGCGTATTGCAGAAGAACGTGTGGCAACTGCGAATTCCAAGCAAAGAAAACGACATTCCACGCATCTTCATCGAATGCAGCTTTCTTTACGGGAACATGTGCTGAAGCTACACTTCTGGGCTGTGTTAACCCACAACGGTGGTCTCAACACGTCATCTCGACCAAGCGAGCGAAAGCGAGCGCGTGGAGAGATCTCGGATTGAGCCAGGGGACCGCAAGCTCGAGAGAGGCGGTCTTGCAGCTCAACCCGGGATTTCTCCACTACGGTGCCTTCGGCACCTCCGGTCGAAATGACGGATCGGGGCGGCGCTTCGCGAACACCGTTGTGGGTTAACACAGCCACATTTTCTGGCGCGCGAAGCCCTCTAGGGCGGCGTGCTGTGGAGCAACGAGGGATAACAGTCGCGCGCCGGTGGTGCGCGCATGGCAGCTAGACAGGTGCATGGAAACATCCAAGAACCAGGGCCGAGCAACACGTTGGGGAGCAGGCTTGCCCGGCAAGGCCAGGCACTTCAAGCGCCGCGCATGGGCATTTGGCCTCCGCGCCAAGGGCTTCTCTGGCGCTGCAGCCCGCATGTGGACGCGCAAGGTGTACAGCAGCCAAGAAGACGGCTCGACTTTCTCTCACGCCGAAAAGAAGAAGGCCTATTCCCTGGGCTTCATGCCAGAGACAGTCGAATGGCTCAATGTCACAGAGGCCAACCGCAGCTCGTTCATATCTGAGCGCGACTACCTGTACCTGCACCCCATGAACGGCAAGTACGACAAGTGGCTGCACGACCGCATATCTGCACTCAACGTGTTCCGCGCGCATGCAGATGTGTTCGAGCCCTGCCATTTCCACATCATGAGGCGCGCAGGCTCTCCGTTTATCATCGCTCTCACGCCCGAAGCCTCTGCCTTCTCGCCTTCGGCAGAAGGGCTTCACTCCTTTGCGCGCGGCAGAGAAGACCTCGTCATCACCAGCGCCTCGTGGTCGAATGACGCCTGCTGGAAGATCACCGCCGCCCTCGGCAACGGCGGAGAGCGCTGCTTCCTCCTCGACGGAGTGTCCTTCACAGAAGAGGAGTTCGCGCAATGGCTGGACGAGGCCACGCGGCATTATGTTCTCGTGGTGGTAGAGAAGCCCCGCTGCACGAGCTTCTTCGAGCAGCTCGCCCCTGGGGCAGAGGCCTCCGTCCGCGTGCGCGTGCTGAACAAGGATGGGGCATCTCCGCACGCGGCCCAGGCGCTCGTCCAGCTCTCCTACCCCGGAGGGCTGTTGTTCGAAGAAGCCGATGGCGCCTCCCTTGGGGCAGACAGCGGGGACGACGGGTACTCCCTCGATGAAGGCGGCCTTCCCCTGAGCGCCCGCCGCAAGAGGCAGAGCACAGCCAAGTGCTATTCGGAAGTCGATATCAAGACGGGCTCCTTCTGCGGCCTGGTGTACGGAGCCGGCAGGGAGAAGCGCCGGCTGGGCAGCGCGCCGGATGCCGGGGTCCCGTTTGAGGGCGTCATCCCCAACTGGGAGCGCATCGCAACAACCCTCGCATCCATGTGCAAGGCGGCGCCCCAGGTGGAGTTCGTCGAGTTCAAGCTCTCTGTGGGCGAGCAGGGCTTTGCCGTCGACTCGATGAGCTCGCTGCCCAGGTACAACGCCCTGGTGCCGTTCTCGCCAGAGATCAGCGCCTTCATGCAGGAGAAGTGCAGGCTCAAGCGCGACGCCTTCCGCGCCCCGCGGGAACGGGGGAGGCGCTTTGCCCACAACCTCTCGCGCAAGATCCGCCGCACGTTTGCGGGCATCGTGGCCCCCAAGGGCCTCGTCCCCTACCAGAGCACGCGCTGGATCGGCGACGTCGCCAGGGACCTCGCCTCCAAGACGGGCATGCCGCTCGGCAGGAAGATCTGGGCGTACAAGCACGGCTTCCTTTCCTACCGCCTGGACCAGTACGGCATTACAGAGGACAACTGGAAGAGCTTCATCTCTGACTTCGAATACCGATGGCTGAGGCACATCAACACCAAGTACAGGTACTGGCTCGAAGACAAGATCACGCTCAAGTACGTGGCAGCCGGCTTCAAGGGGTGCTTCCCCGGCTACTACTATTACACCAGCCTGCACAACGGCGAGAACCGCATCATCCCCATGATGGACCTGCCAGACGGCTACGGCGC
>JBJEHM010000127.1:0-3008 GCA_051876075.1 Coriobacteriales bacterium | reverse complement strand
GCGGTCGACATCGAGACCGGCCGCTACGGCAGCGCCAAAATCCTCGACGGCGTCAACCAAGGCAATCTGGTCCCCTGCTCCATTCACCCGGACACGGGCGTTGCCATCGAGGGCGTCCTCCCCAACTGGGAGCTTGCCAAGGAGCAGATCCTCGGCATCGCCGCCGCCATTCCGCAGCTCGAGTACTTCGGCTTTGATGTCGCCATCACGGAAGACGGCATCAAGCTGCCCGAGATAAACAGGTTCCCGGACTTTCCACGCATCGACAGGATCACTCCAGAGCTCATGGACTACCTGCTGTGCAAGCTTGAGCACAAGAAGCGTGTCTACGGCTACGACGCGGAGCCCTGCCGCAAGCTGCTGGGGCTCCCGAGGAGATAGGGCCGTGCCGAGCATGAAATCACTCGCATTGCGAATAGCAAGGGGTCTGATGGCCGCCGTCTACGCGCCCCTCAAGCTGCTCCCAACAGTCAACGGAAAGATCGTGTTCCTCAGCAGGCAGCAGAGCACGCCGTCCCTGGACTTCCGCATGCTCCAAGACGAGCTCCGCCGCCGTGACCCGGGCGTGCGGATCGTGACGATATGCAACCGCATCGGGCCAGGCCTGGCGAGCAAGCTCTCGTTCGCCCTGGACACGCTGCGCAGCATGTACCACCTGGCGACCTCGAGCGTCTGCGTCCTCGACACGTACTGGCCCGCGGTGTCCATGCTGGACCACAAGCCGCAGCTGACCGTCATCCAGATCTGGCACTCCCTGGGCAAGATCAAGAAGTCGGGGCTCGCAGCGGTGGGCAAGCCCGGCGGCCGCAGTACCGAGATAGCCGCTCTCATGCGCATGCATGCGAACTACGACTACGTCGTCGCGGGGGCAGAATCGTGGGACAAGTACTACTGCGAGTCGTTTGGATGCAGTAAGGAGCAGTTGGTGCACACCAGCTTGCCGCGGCTCGACGTGCTCGATTCCAGGGATCCCCAGATGGCGCAGGAGGTGTACGCGCGCTACCCCGAGCTCCTCGAGGGCAAGGTCGTCCTCTACGCCCCGACCTTCCGCAGGACCAGCCAGCCCGAGCACAGCGAGCTCATCGAGACGATCCTGTCTGAAGGCTACAAGCTCGTGGTAAAGAGCCATCCAAACCAAGCACTGGAGAGCGGCAGCGCCCTGACCTGCCCCGAGTTCTCCGCGATGCAGCTGCTCCTGGTTGCCGACTACCTGGTAACCGACTACTCTGCCATCGCCCTCGAGGCCGCCGCCGCAGGCGTGAAGACGTTCTACTACCTGTTCGACAGCACGCACTACCGTGAGCAAAACGGCCTCAACATCGACCTCGAGGCAGAGATGCCGGGATGCGTGTTCTACGACGTCCCCTCCCTCGTCGATGGGCTCCGCAGGGCAGACGAGGGGGGCTACCCGGAAGACGTGCTCGCGCGCTTCCAGCAGAAGTTCCTCATCCCCAGCAGGGGGCATTCGACAAGCGACCTCGCCCAATTTGTCCTCAAGCAAGCGAGGCTCTAGCATGGTGCTGTTAGACCAGAATGGAGCTGGCGAACGCTCCCGGACCGTCATTTCGACCGGAGGCGCTGAAAGCGCCGTAGTGGAGAAATCCCGAGTGGACTTGCAAGACCGTGTCTCGAGCTTCGGTCCCCTGGCTCAACCCGAGATCTCTCCACGCGCTCGCCTTCGCTCGCTTGGTCGAGATGACGTGCTGATAGGGGAAGCTCCATCCTGGTCTAACAGCGGCTCTAGCATGGGGAGGACAGGGCGTCTAACTGAGGTGTTGGGTGATTGCGTCGTGAGGGGTGTGGCATGAGCACGTTTGTCAAGAAGGCAATCAAGAAGGCCAAGCTCGCGGTCCTCTGGGTCCGCCGCATCCTGTTTGCCCCTAGCCACTTCTCCACCAACCCGCTCACAAGGCTCTCCCTTGCAGTGGGCGGCGGCTATGTGCCCGACCAAGCCAAGATCTACGACTTCAAGCACAACAGCAAGCGCGAGTACCTCTCCGAGTTCGACTGGTACCGCTCCCGCTGGATCAACGAGCCCTTCGACCAGATGCTCAACAACAAGATCATCTGCACCGAGGTCCTGCAGCAGTACGTCAGCGTTCCCAAGCTGCTGGCCATGAGGAACAAGGGGCGCATGGTGTCCCTGGAAAAGAGCCGTGCTGACGGCTACCTTTCAAACAGCGACATCCTCGAGCTGCTGAAGACGCACAAGGTCCTGTTCATGAAGCCGCTGGCAGCGGGAAAGGGCAAGGGCGTCTTCAGAATCGAATGCACCGACGGGGCGCTCTCCGTCGATGGCAAGGCAATCTCGCGGGAGAGCTTCTTTGCGTTTCTCGAAAAGCAGGGCAACTGGTTTCTCTCGGTAGGCATGCACCAGTGCGCGTTCCTCGACCAGATCTACAGCAAAACGACCAACACCATCCGCTTCATCACCCTGCGCGACCCGGAGACGGGCTGCTACAAGGTGTTCTTTGCCGTTTTGCGCATCGGGACCTCCGCCACCATCCCCGTTGACAACGGCAGCCGCGGCGGCCTGGTGTCGCAGATCGACCTGGAGACGGGGGAGCTCTCCGAGGCGCGGTCCCTGCAGGCTCTCGACGTGCACGAGTTCCACCCGGACTCCGGTGCCCCGATCAAGGGCGCGGTGATCCCGGGCTGGGGGGCCATCAAGGAGGAGATGCTCGCGCTTGCTCGCAACTTCCCGTTCATGAACTTCATCGCGTGGGACATTTTGCTCACCGAAGAGGGCATCTGCATCATCGAGGCAAACACGTCCTCTGGCGTGAACATCATCCAGCTCTGGGGACCCCAGCGCAACGGCGAGCTGGGCGACTTCTACCGCGCCCACGGCGTGATCAAATAGTTGTGTTAACCCGCAATGGTGGTCTCTACACGTCATTTCGACCAAGCGAGCGAATGCGAGCGCGTGGAGAAATCTCGGGTTAAGTCAGGAGACCGAAGCTCGAGACAAGCGGTCTTGCGGCTCAACCCGAGATTTCTCCACTACG
>JBJEHM010000126.1:0-1666 GCA_051876075.1 Coriobacteriales bacterium | reverse complement strand
CTCATATGACCCAGCCCATGTCAACGGGCAACAAATCCCCAACCCTCCTCCCCGTCGAGAGGAGGGTTGGTTCCATATATCGACCTCTCGCACCCTGGCCGCGCAAAACGTGTCTTACAACGCCCGCTCGGCACTCTCAGATTCTCGGATACCGCACGAGTGCGGCCCGTACTTCAATGGCTCGGCTGGGGATGTCCGCCTGATCGACCACAAAGGGCAGTCTTTTGTCTCGCGTGTCGGGCAGATGCCCGGTGCGTAAGGGGTAGTCGCGGGTTCCCCAACGGTTTGAACGGCCGGGTGCCGAGGTGGATACGCTATGCACCGGGCGGCTGGGGGGCTGCCCCCTTCGCCGCCTGCTCCTGCCGGACCATGAGCCCCACGGCCCACACCCAGCGGACAGCCTCGCTCGCCACCGCGACCTTGGCCTTGTTCGTTCCGATCTTCTGCACACCGACCAGGTGGTCGTAGCGCTCCTTGAGGCGCTTGTTGGCCTTGCGGCAGTGGGCCGCCACCTCCTTCGACACCTCGCAGCCCTTCGTGGGCCTCTTGGCGTCTGCCGTGACGCGCGACAGGCACTGCATGCCCTCGACGAGCGCCCTGCGGCAGTGGGAGTTGCCCTCCTTGGTGATGTGGCCGTGCGCCACGTGCTCGTCGCTGGAGTTCTCCGACGGGATCGTGCCGAGCCACTTCGAGACCGTCCTGCCGCTGGTGAAGCGGGAGAAGTCGCCTATCTCGGCGGCCAGCAGCAGGGCCGTCTGGCGGTCGATGCCCTTGATGAGGCACAGGGCGTCGACGTAGGGCTTCCAGCGCGGCTGGTAGGAGACGGCCAGCGTCTCCTTGGATATCTCCTCGACGCGCTCGGCGTTGCGCTCGACGCACTCGAGGCAGAAGGCCAGCGCGCGGTTGGCGCTCTCCTGGCCGAGGTCGATCTTCTTCGCCCAGGCCATGAAGGTCTTGGTCCACATCGACTTGAGGTTGCCGGTCGGCGTCCTCTCGTTCCAGGTGTGGCCGTGGCGCGTGAGCAGGGCGGTGGTCTGCTGCTTGGAGCGCTTGAGCGCGATGACGGCGTCGTCGCGGGCGCGCACGAGCTCGCGGACGGCCTCGCACTCCTCGTCGGGGATCCAGACCACCGAGTACTTGTCCTTCTTCGGCGACAGCATCTCGGCGAGCAGGCGGCCGGCGTCCCTCTTGTCGGTCTTGTTCTTCTTGTCGTCGCTCGAGCGCGCGATGGTGGAGACGGCGATCACGTCGCAGTCGACGCCGAGGGCCCGCAGGTCGCGGCACAGCTGGAAGCCCGTGTAGCCGGACTCGTAGGCGGCGTAGAAGGACGGGGTGAAGTTGGCGCTCATCCACTCCGAGATCTCGGCGGCGGAGGGGCAGTTGCAGAACTTGCGCGTCTTCTCCTCGCCGGTCGACCAGTCGAAGCCCTTGACTGTGACCGATCTCGCGTGCACATCCATGCCGAAGATGGAGGTGTGCTTGGTCTGGATGGTATACTGCGGCATCAGGAGACCCCTTCCACGTCTGTGTGGCACGGCGGACGCGCCTTTGTTTGGTAGCACATGCAAGTGTAGCGGAAGCCCAACCCACGAGCCAAAGCACGGCTTCAGACGATGGGGTCTCCCTGCTTTCTACCCTCTGCCATGGGCTGGGTCATATTGTCTTT
>JBJEHM010000125.1:0-6835 GCA_051876075.1 Coriobacteriales bacterium | reverse complement strand
CCTCGTGCGCCCAGATCAGGCAGCCGCGGTCGTGGTCGACGACCACCGTGACGTAGGAGGGTAGGGGAAAGGAGTCGCCTCCCTTCCCCTCCCGAGGAACCGGACTTGCGGGTTTCCTCGCATCCGGCTCGGGCACTTCGTCCTGCTAGCTCTCCCGGTCCGACCCGCGGGCCGACCTCCCCTAGCAGTGGGCTCGTCTGAAGGAGTGTGCGAACCTCTTTTGCAGCAGGGACTTCCTCTCCTCGAAGTACTCGGGGTCGAGGAACGGGTTCCTGCCCGCTGAGAGGGCCGGGTGCCTCACGATGTGCTGCCAGGACATGAGGGGCAGGTAGTGTTTCGGGTTCCCGAAAATCCAGTCGCGGTTGCCCAGCTTGCACCAGCAGTGCTTCTTCCTCCATGCGCAGGTCTTCTTGCGGTGCCTGCGTAGGACCCACCTGAACAGCATGACGGTCACCTTGTTGTCGATGTCGGAGAAGGTCTTCGACGAGCAGACGCTCCTGTGGTAGTTAGCGAAGCCGCGTATCTTCGGGGCAAGCATCCTGATGAGGCCGTCCTGGTCCCAGGCGATGCACCTTCTCAGTATCGTGAGGTGCATCTCGTCCACGAACGCCTGGACGGACTTCCTCGACGGCTTGATGATGAGCTTGCCGCTGTACTTGCGGAAGCTCCAGCCCAGGAAGTCGAAGCCCTTGTCGATTCGTGTGACGTGGGTTTTCTCCTCGGAGAGCTCCAGTCCCCGCTCGGATAGGAAGTCGGCCACGAGGGCCTTGACCTCCCTGGCGATTTCGGGTGTCTTCGCCGTGACGATGAAGTCGTCTGCGTAGCGGACGAGGTTTACCTTGCTCTTCCTCGATTTGTAGCTGTTCCTCTTGCCTGAGCGGCCGTTGTGGTACCTGTCGTCGAGCAGCCGGTCTATTCCGTCGAGGGCCATGTTGGCCAGTATGGGGCTGATGATGCCGCCCTGCGGCGTGCCCTCGTCCGTGTCGTGCCTGATGCCCTCCTCCATGAAGCCGGCTTTGAGAAACTGCCTCAGAACCTTCTTGTCCATCGGGATGTGCTCCATCAGCCATTCGTGGCTGATGTGGTCGAAGCATCCCTTGATGTCGCCTTCCAGCACCCATTCAGCATCGCGCTTGTGCGATAGGACGAGGAACGCCTGTGCGCAGGCATCCTGTGCGCTGCGGCCTTTTCGGAAGCCGTAAGAGTGCCTGTCCCCGGTGACCTCGGCCACCGGTTCCAGAGCGAGTGTAAACAACGCTTGCATGGCGCGGTCGTACATCGTCGGTATCCCTAAGGGTCGCTTCTTCCCGTTCCTCTTCGGGATGTAGACCCGCCGCAAGGGCTTGGCCTTGTATCCCTTGGAGGTCAGGGACAGCGCGGCCCCCATCTTCTGTGCCGGCGTCTCCCAGATGACCATGTCCACCCCGGGCGTGTTCTTGCCCTTGTTGGACGTCACCCGCTTGACGGCCAGCATCTTCGCGTGGTGGGAGTTGGTCAGCAGCCTTTGCAGCTTCCGCACCTTCCCCCTCTTTCCTTCAGACTCTGCCTCGGCTATCCGGGATTGGAGGCCGCTAACGTGCCTCTCGGCCTCCTCCCAGTCGAAAAGCTCCCACTGGTCGGCCAGGCCCAGGCCGTCTGACAAGCCCGCCGAATCGGTTCTCAAGTCATTGCCATTCACAGTCTCTCATCTCCTTTCCTGCCTCGAAGCACCTGTAGCAAGTCAGCGCCCTTTCGGGCCGGGGCAAATCTCGAACCCCTATCCGGCGGCTTATACGGTCTCCCGCTTTCACCTGGGGTTTCCCCCCGCCGGCCTTCGCTTGCTGCTACTTCCCATACCCCCCGCGCCGTCTCCCGGCACTTCCGCGTTGCGCTTTATAGCCGCGATACCCCGCACCAGCGGGGAGCGCGAGGGGCTTACCAAGTTCCGCAAACTGCATAATCGCGGCTGCTTTAGGCACCACCTTTAGGCCGGGGACCTCCGTCCGTTCCCGCAGAGGTGACAAGGACACCCCTGCAGCCTGGTCCCATGCGATTTTTCGCCAGAGCGTGACAGCCGGTTTCGCTCCTGAAGGGTAACGACCCCTCGAACAGTGGTATCGCTCTCGCTTGCCATGGCAGCCTTACCCCTTCGCTCGCCTGCTCGCCTTCGGCTGGCTCGCAGGTCCGCTTGACCCCCGGAGCTCCACACCCCGCCGTTGCCAGCGGCGCATGTCCGGGTGGAGTCACCCCAAACGGAACGGGTGGCTGTTCAGATGTTCTACGTCATGTACAACCTTCTTCCAGCAATGCAGTCAGCGACTTCTTGTCGCACCTTGTGCCCCTTCTTGTACGACGTCTCGTCGATGCCGATGCGGCGCACGCCGTCGAACCTCGAGGCGCCGCGCGAGGCCTCGAGATCGGCGTAGACGCGCCTGCAGACGTCGCCGACGCTGTGCCACTCCACGCGGGCGAGCTCGGAGACCGCAGAGATGGTGCAGTGGACCGCGAGCCACGCCACCCAGTCCTCGAAGTCGCGCGTGAAGCGGGCCTTGTGCCGCGCCCAGGGGACGGCCTCGGTGCGCACGCCGTGCTCCGGGCAGCGCACCCTGCAGGGCGCGTACTCCAGGTAGCAGGCAGAGCGGGCGAGGTCCATCGCCCTCCACAGCCTGGGCACGCCGCGGTTTGCCATGTCGTAGAAGGCGCAGGGCCTGCCGCATACAGGGCAGCGGCGCTGCTCTCGCTTGTAGGGCCGCACGCTCACGACGATGCGGTCGGCCTCGATTCGGACGCCCAGGACGACCGTGCGGGCCAGCCCGAGGGCGAAAAGTAGTAGACTCTTCATGCGTCATCACACCTCTTCGGTTGTCTGAATTTGCCTTCGCAATCATAGGTGCATGACGCGGAAACGGCCCCCTCCGGGGCCGTTTCAGTTCCAGATCGTTGTTTTCGCCCGCTGAGCTGGGCCTATGCCGGGATCTCTCCCACAGAAACCACCGAAGAGCCAGAAATCTCGGGTTGAGCCGCGATACCGTTTGTCTCGACTCACGGTCCCCTGACTCCCCCCCAGACCGTCCGAAAACTCATTCTTTGAAGTGATGCTCCACAAGCCATTGTGTTGTACTCGGCCAGTCGACATCACATCTTGTGGTTGGTTCTGCCCTACTTTTACTTTTCGGACAGTCTCCCCCGGGATTCCTCCACACGCTCACTGCGTTCGTTTGGTCGGCAGAGGGGCAATCGCCGCTGGAATTGGGCACGCTAGCTGCGGGTGCGGAAGGACTTGGCGGGGATGCCCAGCTCGCTGCGGTACTTGCTCACGGTGCGGCGCGCAAGCTGCATGCCTTCGGCGGCCAGGGCGTTTGCCAGCTCTTGGTCGCTCAGGGGGTGGCGCGGGTCCTCCTGCTCCACCAGCTTGCGTATGCGGTGCTTGGCGCTCGCCTGCGCCACCGTTCCCGCTCCCTCCGCGTCTACCGCGCGCTGGAAGAAGAAGCGCAGCTCGAACAGCCCGCGCGGCGTCTGCAGGTAGTTGCCGTTTGCAACACGGCTCACCGTGCTTTCGGAAAGCCCCGTGAGGCGCGCCACCTCCTCCATGCTCAGGGGGCGCAGCGCGCTGTAGCCGTATGTGAAGAAGCCTGCCTGCAGCTCGACTGCTGCGCATGCCACCTTGTAGAGCGCGGCCTTGCGGTACCTGATGCCGTCGACCAGCGAGTCCGCCTCCTTGAGCATGCGGTTGAGGTAGGCGGCGGTGTCCTTGTTCTTCTCCGCGGCGGCCAGGGTGCGGTAGCGGTTGTTCACCTTGAGGTGCGGCAGGAAGAAGTCCTGCATGCTCACGGCGTAGCGGGGCTCCTGCCCCGGCTCGGTCGGCTCAGCCTCCACGAGCACCTCAGGCCAGATGGGGCTCGAGCTCTCACCGAACTGCGCCCCGGGGTGCGGGTTGCAGCTGCGAAGCAGCTCGAGCGCGGCGTCGACCTCTGCCAGGGTGATCCCCAGCTCCTTGGTGATCTGCGCCGCGCCCAGCTTGCCCAGCAGGGGCAGCCCGCGCTCCAGCATCACGCGCATGCCGGGTGCGTCCATGAGGCCGCGGGAGCGGACCTGCAGCTCGAGGCACTCGCCCAGGCTGCGCGCGCCCACCCCGGCAGGCTCCAGGCGCTGCAGCACGGCAAGCGCCCCCTGCAGCTGCGCGAGCGGTGCGTCCAGCTCGGCAGCAACGTCTTCCAGGGGCTCGCGCAGGTAGCCGTTCCCATCCAGGCAGCCCACCAGGTACTCGCACAGCGCGCGCTGCGCAGGCGTCATCGACATCAGGCTCAGCTGGCCCATCAGGTGCTGGGAGAGCGTCTCCCCCTGGGCTGCGAACTGCTCGAAGCCGCTGCCCTCCCCCGCCTCCGCAAAGCGGTCCGGGCGCAGGGAGTCGTAGGCGTTTGCGGAGTCAAAGCCCTGGGTGGGGTCCTCCGGGCGCGCAGCGTTCGAGTGCTCGCGCAGGGCCTCAACGCTCGCAGTCGGATCGAAGGCATCCGCCGTCACGGGGTGCTTGGGCCACTCCCAGTCGTCATCGTCGAGGAAGGGGTTCTCCTCCACCTGCTGCTTGACGTGCTCGGTGAGCTCTGTAGCGGACATCTGCAGGATGGCGATGCCCTGCCGCAGCTCGGTGGTGAGATGCAGCTCCTGGCGCTGCTCTATGTTCTGGCTCAAGTCCATGAAGACCCCTCAATCCCCATGCGGCGAGTCGTTGGGCCGCGGCTGCAGGTCCCCCAACCCGCAAAGCCGTTACAGCTTGGTTATTTGGCGCGAGAGCCGCGCTGGCGTATAGTCTTGCCAAACTCTTCTGCCAAAGAGTGAACAGCCTGATCGCAGCACCGCATCCGGTGCACAGTGTAGCGCCGCCGCATTAAGCGCTCACGCGAGACTTTTTGCCTGTGTGCTGTCAGGCGATCATTCCACTCCCCTCACATATCACCCACCGCTCAGTCGCCGCGCTGCCGTACCTGCCAACGCGCGCGCCTCGAGCCGAGCGCACGGGCCAGCTGTGCCAGCCCACGTTGGAGAACACGAGTATTTGGAGGCGAAAACCATGAAGATCAAGGAGAAGAAGCTCGCCGGCGGCAAGGTCGCCCTGGAGGCCAAGGCGTCTGCCAAGGAGGTCGAAAGCGCCTTCAGCACCGCGTACTACATCTTCTCGCAGACCGCGGGGCTCAAGCCCCAGGCGGGCAAGACCGTGCCCCAGGCCGCACGGGAGAAGCTGGGCATCAAGGACCTGGACGCGCTGCTGCAGGACAAGGTCATGGAGGCGCTGGTACCCTTCGCCATCGACCGCAGCGGCCTGCCGCCAGCCTACCCGCCCAAGGTGGTCAAGGCCTCCGCGCCGCAGCACGGCCGCGAGCTCAGCTTTGCGCTGGAGCTGCAGCCCAAGGCGCGCTACGAGCTCAGCTCCTATGAGCCCGTCCAGATCACGGTGCCGCCCTTCCGCGTGGACGAGAGCTTGGTGGACAAGCAGATCGAGGAGCTTGCCAACCGCAGCCTGCAGTTCGCCCGCGCTACCGAGCAGCGAGCCGTGCGCAAGGGCGACAGCGTGCTGCTGGCCATGCGCTGCGTGGACAAGGCCAGCGGGCAGGAGATAAAGGCGCTGTGCTCGGACGCGCGCACCTTCACCACCGGCAAGGGCAACATGCCGCAGGGCTTCGAGGACGCGGTCATCGGCATGGAGCCGGGGCAGGAGAAGAGCTTTGAGTTCGAGGGCCCGGATGTGGACGAGCATGGGCGCGAGGCAGTGCAGGTGGTGGAGGCCACTGTGCGCGTGATCGAGCTGCAGGAAGAGCAGGTGCCCGCCATCACAGACGAGTGGGTGAGCACGCACATGCCCATGTTCGCCACGGTAGATGAGCTGCGCGGTAACATCCGCAGCAGCCTGGAGAGCTACACGCGCGAGCAGTACGACGGCCAGTGCCGCCAGATGTGCACCGCCCAGCTAGCACAGCGCTTTGAGGGGAGCATCCCGGACGAGGCATACGAGGCCATGCGCGCCGACCTGCTGGCGGACCTGGACCGCCAGCTGGCCGCCCAGGGCATGAGCCGCGACGAGTACATCGAGCAGCAGGGCGGCGAGCAGCAGTTCTCCATGATGCTCATCGTTCAGTCGCGCGAGATGCTCGCCCAGGGATACGCGCTCGACGCGCTCTTCGAGCACGAGGGGCTGGTGTTGGAGGACGCGGACTACACGCTGGGTGCCAAGGAGCTCGAGCCGCGCCGCGACCCCCTGCAGACCCGCCAGCAGCTGGAGCGCACCGGCCGCAGGTTCATCCTGCGAGAAGCCGCCCAGCGCCGCAAGGCCGCCCAGTGGGCCCTCGACCACGCCGTGGTGAGCGTCCAGGAGTAGAGAGGAGCAACAGACATGTGCTTTAGACCCGCAACCGTGACGCTCGACCCCAACGCCAAGAACGTCACGCCCGAGTACCGCGTGGCCGCCTGCGCCACCGTCGACCTGCGCGAGAACATGGAAGAGGACCCGCTGGAGATCATTACTCCAGACAACATCACCTGGGAGGTAGAGAAGCTCGACGACGGCGAGTACGTTGCCAAGGGCAAGCTCTCCGTACCCATCGAGATGAAGTTCGACCTCGAACCAGACACGGGGCGCCTGGTCAAGCAGAAGGTGGTCATCGACGGCATCAAGCGCTACGACATCCGCGAGGACGGCATCGACCGCGTCTTCGACCCGCTGGACACCGTGGACGTCGACCAGGCCCGCGCCCAGGCCTTCAACCGCTACAAGAACAACATATCCGAGTGAGGCTACTCACAATCTTATACGCCGAGGGCCTTCTCACCGACTTCTACCTGATGGAGAAGGTCCTCGACTAGC
>JBJEHM010000124.1:0-6913 GCA_051876075.1 Coriobacteriales bacterium | reverse complement strand
TAGCGCTTCTGCAGAACAAAGTGCCTTGAGAGGGCGCCCGGGCTTTCAAGCCGGGTGCCCTCTTCTTCGCCCAACAGAAAGCGGGGACAGGCCCCCGCGCTGTGGGGACAGGCCCCCGCGCCGTGGGGACAGGCCCCCGCGAGTTAGCAGTCGACCTTGAAGCTGTTGGCGATGATGCCGCCGTGGTCGAGGGCGATCACGCCTTCCTGGCCCAGGCGCACGTAGAAGCCGCAGATTGTGCCGTTGTACTGGTAGAACCCAGGCATCTGCTGCCAGCTCTCCACCTGCGCGCCGCCCTTGCCCGGCACGATCACGTCGACCTTGCGCGGCGTGTAGAACTCCTGGGCGATGTAGGCGGCATCCGTGTGCTCGTCCACCAGGCGCTCCCACTCCTCCTGCCCAAAGTCAACGCCGGGGAACACGCCGCTGGCGCCGTAGTCATCTTCTGGCTTGATGATCCAGGCGTCCTTCTCCGTCTTGACGGCGGCGATGTCCAGGCCCGGGGTGTCACGGCACAGGCGGTAGGTGGCCGGTACATGCGCCTGCACAAACTCCCACTCCTCGTCTGTGAGGAACTCGCGTGTGCGCGGATCGAACAGCGCCACGTTGACCATCTTGGAATGCACCACCGTGGTGCGGAAGTGCCCGATGAGACAGACCTTGCCCGCCTCCACAGCCTTGATCATGGCCTCGCACTCGCCGGGGTGCTGCAGAATCTCGCTCGTGACGCTGCGGCGGTAGATGGCGTTGATGACCGTGCCGTCGCTGGGGTCGATCAAGTGCTCGCCATCGAACTCAAAGCTCCTCACGTCCACAAAGCGGGCGTTGACCCCCGCGCGCTGGAACGCCTCGATGAAGCGGTTGAAATCGCTGAAGACGCCGCTTTCGCGGAAGTCCGTGACGCAGACGGTGGGCTGCTCCACATAGCAGGGGTCGGTCTTGAAGATGCCCATGAAGGCCTCCACCCAGCTGTCGAAGAGCTCGAAGGGCTCCACCGTGTGGTGCGCGGCAAAGCGGCGGAAGGTCTCGGTCTCCATGAGCGCGCTGCTCACCAGGAAGTCGCGGCTCATGGCGCCAGAGCCGTCCGTGTTGAACTCGCAGAACTTGAAGGAGTTGTCGTCCTCATCCAAGAAGATGTCGAAGCGGCCCATGGGGAGCTTCTCCTCGTAGCCGCAGGGCAGCAAGATGAGGCGCTCCGCCTCGGGCGGGAAGTGGAAGATGGTGCGGTAGGAGGGGTCTTCCAAGAAGTGCTCGATCACCTTGGTGAGAATGCGGTGGGTCATGCTGCAGGTGTCTTGGAGGAAGGCCATGTCCTGGGCGTTGAAGAGGTTGGGCACGTAGGAGAAGGCCACCGGTGCCCCGTGCACCCAGGCATCCGACTCGCGGATGGCATCGAGTGCATGCTGCTGCCCGGCGAGGTCCCCGTCCAGCTCTTGGACGGCCTCTATCCACTCCCTGCGCTCCTGTTTCATGGCGGTTTCTCCTTACATATCTAATTTGACAGTCCAATTGGCGTTGTTGTTTCTTTCCGCGCACAAGACGCCCCGCAGGGCCCCTATGCAGGGAAAATCGTATCAGCACAGTATAGCGTCCGTGTTTCGGTCTGTGGAAAGCGGGTAATCCGCTCTGTGGAAAGCGGGTTGTTTGTTCGTATCCGGCTCTGAAATCACTCGCATCCTGCTCGTGTTTTAGTCGTGCTTTGCTCGTGCTTTGGTCGGAGGTTTGGATAGGTTTTCTTGAGAGCCTTGTCTGCGAGGCGCCCGGCATCAGAGCCCGGGCCAAAAGCAGAGAGGAAGCACCATGAGCTACATGGAGATACTGTGCCAGGTGATCAGCTGCGCCGCTGACGACCAGGTTGCTGAAGAGGACCTCGGAGCATGGAGCAAAGACGAGCTCGCCGAGTTCTTCTTCTGCCAGGGGTGGCTGAGCGCCGCGGGCATGGCGGTCGGCAACGCGCGCAAGCTCTTCTCAAACCCGCGCGAGGCGGTCGAGCTGCTCTTCGAGGAGCTCGCCTCTGACGAAGACGAGGGCGAGGGCTTTGTGATGGCGATGGTCGAGATGGTGGAAGACGGCGGGGAGGTCTCCCATGAGGCCGCCTCGGTTGGAGACGGGCCTCACAGCGCCTGGGATGACGATCACATCCGCCTGGGCGAGAGGGGCGAGGAGGCCGCTGCAAAGTGCTTGGAGCGCAAGGGCTACAAGATCTTGGAACGCAACTGGCGCTGCCGCTACGGAGAAGCGGACATCGTCGCCCTCGACCCCAACGGCACCGTGGTCTTTGTCGAGGTGAAGACGCGCCGGAGCAGCAACACCGGCCTGCCTGAAGAGGCGGTGAGCCGCTCAAAGCGCCGCCGCTACGAGAGCATCGCCTTGGAGTACATGGCTACGCACGAGTGGGAGGACGGCACGCCTCTGCGCTTCGATGCCATCGCCATCTGCGTCAACGCCCCCAACAGGGCCATACTCAGGCATCACGTGGGGTTCTTCGATGGGTGCTGTTAAGACCGTGCGCGGGCACATGCGCAGCTGCTCCCTACGCGGGGTGGAGCCCACACCCGTTATGGTGGAGGTCGAGGTGGGCGGAGGCCTGCCCGGGATCTTCATCGTGGGGATGGTGGACACCGCCGTCCAGGAGGCAAAGCACCGTGTGCGCTCGGCCATCAGGGCGGCAGGTTTCGAGATGCCCAGCGAGCGGCGCATCGTGGTGAGCCTGGCACCTGCAGACCTCCGCAAGAGCGGCTCGTCGTTCGACCTCCCGATTGCCCTGGCGCTGCTCATTGCCTTGGGGCAGGTCCCGGCAGAGCCCTTCGAGGGGATGCTCGCGGTGGGCGAGCTCACGCTCGAGGGCGGGGTGCGCCCCGTCAATGGCTTGCTTGCCTACGCCCAGGGCGCCGTCCAGCAGGGGTTGTCGCTGCTCAGCGCCCCCGTTGACATGGACCTGCCCCCGCTGCCCGGCCTCAGCCACAGCTGCATCAGCAGCTTGGGCCAGCTGCACACCGGCGAGCTCGAGGTCCCCCGGGGCCATAGGAGGGTGGTTGTAGACAAGATGCCCGACTACCGCGATGTTGTGGGACAGGACACCGCCGTGCGCGCGCTCACCATCGCCGCAGCCGGTGGGCACGGGGCTCTGCTGGTGGGGCCTCCGGGCTCTGGCAAGAGCATGCTGGCGCGGCGCCTGCCCTCGATCCTGCCGCCCCTGAGCCCCCAGGAGCAGGTGGAGTCAGCCGTGATCCATTCGGTTGCAGGCTATGACGTCTCTTCCATCGCCGCGGGCGTGCGTCCGTTCCGCTCGCCGCACCACAGCGCCACCGTGCCCTCGCTGGTAGGAGGAGGCAACCCCCTGCATCCGGGGGAGGCCTCCTTGGCCCACAACGGCGTGCTCTTCCTCGACGAGCTGGGCGAGTTCTCCTCCGCCGCGCTCCAGGGCCTGCGCCAGCCCATGGAGGAAGGCGAGATAAGCCTGTGCCGCGCCGATGGCAGGGCGGTCTTTCCCGCGCACTTCCAGCTGCTGGCGGCGTCCAACCCCTGCCCCTGCGGCTACCTGGGGGACAGGGAGAAGCGCTGCAAGTGCTCGGAACTGCAGGTCAACCGCTATCAGGGCAAGCTGGGCGGCCCCTTGAGGGACCGCATCGACCTCAGCTGCCAGGTGATGCGCGTCGACCCCGCCAAAGTCATGAGGACCGGGCAGGGCACGTCCTCGCGCACGCTGGCGGGCAAGGTCGCCGCTGCGCGAGAGCGTGCGGCGGCGCGCGGGGAGGACTACAGGGCGCTCGCCTCGACGGTGCCCGCGCAGGTCATCGAGGCCTGCAAGCTCACGAGCGCCCAGCAGCTCCTGCTCGAGGACATGGCGCGGGTGCACTGCCTCTCTGGCCGCGGCATAGTCCGCGTTCTGCGGGTGGCGCGCACCATCGCCGACCTCGACGGGCACGAGGCTGTCTCTGACGACTGTCTGCTCGAGGCGCTGATGTTCAGGGGTATCGAGGAGTTGGAGTGACCATGGGAAACAGCAACATGTTCCTTGAGGGGCCGCGCTTTGAGCTGAAGCTGGGCGAAGAGGGCTACCCGGAGCTGCTCTCCCAGGTCCCGGACCCGCCGGAGCTCCTCTACGGCATCGGCAATCCAGGGGTTCTGCTCCCCGGCATCGCCGTCATCGGGGCTCGCAAGGCGACCCCCTACGGGCTCGCTGCTGCAAAGCGCTTTGCGCGCCACGCGGCTAAGAGGGGAGTACCCATCATCTCCGGTGGAGCGCGCGGCTGCGACCAAGAGGCGCACAGGGCTGCACTCGCGATTGGGGCTCCCACGGTGGTGGTCTTCGGATCTGGAGCAGACGTGCCCTATCCCGCAAGCGGGCGCAGACTCTTCCAGGAGGTCCTGGACAAGGGAGGGGCGATCGTCTCGGAGAACCCCTGGGGCTCACCGGCCCTGCCGCACACCTTCCTGCTCAGGAACCGCATCATCGCCGGGCTGGCCATGCTGCTTGTCATCGCAGAGGCGGGCCTGCCCAGCGGGACCTTCTCAACTGCAGATGCCGCCCTGGAGGCAAATCGCGTGGTGGCCACTGTGCCGGGCTCCATCACCTCGCCCAACTCGCGCGGGGCCAACCACCTCATCGTCCAGGGCGCCCACCCCGTCATAGACGAGAGCTCGCTCGACGCCGCCATCGACGACGCCTTCATGCACCTGCCGCTTTCTGTGATGGAGCCGCCCAGGGCAGAGGGCTCTGTGAAGAGCTGGGAGCGCATGGTGAAGGCGGACCCGCTGCTGTCTGCCCTGGCCTCGGAGGCCTACACCCCCGGCGAGCTCACGGCGTACTTCGACTTCTCGGCCGCAGAGCTCCACCAGCGCCTTGCCCACTACGAGATGCGGGGGCTGGTAGAGCGCGGCCGCGACGGCCGCTACCAGGCCGTCCTCGGCACCTTCTAACAAACCCTTTGGTTATACTCACAGGGTTGTTCATCGAGCCGAGGGGGTGCTATGGGGTATCCAGAGGTTGTTGTTGCGGGCGCGGGGCTTGCGGGCTGCGAGGCCGCGCTGCAGCTTGCGGCGCGCGGGGTTCCCGTGCGCTTGGTGGAGATGCGCCCCCAGGTGCAGACGGCTGTGCACCGCACGGGAGACGTGGCAGAGCTCGTGTGCTCCAACTCCCTGAAGGGCACCACCCCCGGCTCTGCCGCCAATGGCATCAAGGACGAGCTGGCCTGCCTGGGCTCGTTCCTGCTCCAGGCTGCCTGGAAGACCTCGATCCCCGCCGGGGGTGCCCTGGCGGTTGACCGGCAGCGCTTCTCTGCTGCGGTGCAGGAGCTGCTCGACGCCAACCCGCTCATCCGCATCGAGCGCAGCGAGTGCCGTTCCCTGCCGACGGGCCCGGCCATCATCGCCACGGGCCCGCTCACCTCGGATGCTCTCGCTGCCTGCCTGGAGGCAGAGCTCGGCGGCGAGGGCCTTGCCTTCTACGATGCGGCGGCCCCCATCGTCGAGGCCTCGTCCATCGACCGCAGCGTGGTCTTCGAGCAGTCGCGCTACGACAAGGGTGGGGAAGCCGACTACCTCAACGCGCCCTTTGACAAGGAGAGCTACGAGGCCTTTGTCACGCAGCTCGTGGCAGCGGAGCGCGTCATCGACAAGCACTTCAAGCGCAGCGAGCTCTTTGCCGCCTGTCAGCCGGTTGAGGAGGTCGCCCGCACGGGCATGGACGCGCTGCGCTTTGGCGCACTCAAGCCCGTGGGGCTCACGGACCCGCGCACGGGGAGGCGCCCCTGGGCCGCCGTGCAGCTGCGGGCAGAGAACGCCCAGGCCAGCGCCTACAACCTGGTGGGCTTCCAGACCAACCTGCGCTTTGGCGAGCAGGAGCGCGTTTTCCGCATGATTCCGGGCCTCGAGCACGCGGAGTTCTCGCGCTTTGGTGTGATGCACCGCAACACCTTTGTGGACACCCCGCACGTGCTCACGCGCACGCTCGCGCTGCCGCAGCGCCCGCAGGTGCACTTGGCAGGCCAGCTCACCGGCACGGAGGGCTACCTGGAGGCAGTTGCCTCGGGTCTTTTCGTCGCCCTGGCGGTCTATGCGGAGCTCGAGGGCCTCGGCGCCCCGCTGCTGCCCAAGCACTCCTTCTTGGGGGCGCTCTTCGACTACGCCACAGACCCGGCAACCCAGGGCTACCAGCCCATGCACGTCAACCACGGCATCCTCGAGCCCATCGAGCCCAAGATCCGCAACAAGGCCCAGCGCCAGGCCGCCAACGCACAGCGCGCCCTCGAGGCCATGCGGTCCTATGTGGACAGCCGCCCAGAGCTCTTTGGGGCATGCTGTGGGCGCTGAGGCCGCAGACCCGCTGAAGCGCTTTGACGACGAGCGCCTGGACCGCTGCGCATGCGAGCACGCCAGGGCTTTCCTGCGCGATCTGCAGCTGCAGCGCCGCTGCTCGCCCAACACGGTGAGGGCGTATGCCGTGGATCTCTGGGCGTATCTGGACTGGGCTGCCCGCAAGGGCTGCGACCCCCTGCAGGTGAGCCACAGGCAGTTCAGGGGGTTCTTGGCCGAGCTGGACCAGGCGGGCTATGCGCGCCGCACGGTTTGCCGCAGGCTCTCTGCCGTGCGCGCGTTCTTCGGCTATCTCAACGCGGCGGGGCTGAGCAGCGTCAACCCCGCCGCGGCGGCATCGACCCCCAAGCTGGGGCGGCCCCTGCCGCGCCGCACCGCCTCTTCGGACCTGGAGCGCCTCATGGAGGTCTGCCAGACAGAAGACGGCCCCGTCGCCCTGCGCGACGCCGCCTTCCTGGAGCTGCTCTACGCCAGCGGGGCGCGCATCTCAGAGGCGGCGGGCATCGCCGTGGGAGACATCGACTTTGCGGAGAAGAGTGCGAGGCTCTTCGGCAAGGGCTCCAAGGAGCGCATCGTGCCCCTGTACGACACCGCC
>JBJEHM010000123.1:26247-28979 GCA_051876075.1 Coriobacteriales bacterium | reverse complement strand
TTCATGCTCTTGCGAGGCTGCTTGAGGTCTTTCGACTACGACGCCTGTGGCGCCTTTGCTCAAAACGACGACATGCACGTATGCGCCTGAAGGTGTTCCCAAGCGCCCTGCGTCCAAGATGTGGGGTTTGGCGGTTTTTAGTGGCCAGAATGTGCAGTTAGGCGGCGTTTATAAAAGTACAAACGCCGCCAAAGTGCCGTTTTTGGCCAGCAAATACCGCCTAACAGGCAATCCTGGACAGCACCCGCTCAAGTAGCTGCGTGTATGTGCGCGCCTGAGGGCGCAAAAAAGCCGCGCCATCGGTATGACAGCGCGGCCTCACAGCGTGTATGGAGTTGTGTGCTACTTGAGCAGCTCTTTGGCCTGCTGGGCAAGCTTTTCGCCAGCAGAAGCAGCAGCCTCGGAGCCCTTTTCGGCAGCCTTGCTTGCAAGCGGCTTTACGGCACCAAAGGCAGCACGGCCCAGCTTTGCCACGCCGCGGCCAACAGGGGCGAGCTTTTCGTCGACAAAGTCTTCTGCCTTGTCGGCGGCGTCGTCTCCCACAACCGCGCGAAAGCCCTTTTCGGCAACCTCAGCGCCTGTGTTTGCCACAGCTTTGACGCCCTTACCAGCAGCAGCGGCAGCCTCTTTGGCCTCGGCGGCCATTTCTTTTGCGGCGGGCGCGAGGTCTTCTGCAGCGTAGTCTTTCACGCGCTGGCCCCACTCGCGACCCCACTCTTCGCCCTGCTTGTACGAAGGGTCGTTCTTGGTCTCTTCATCGATGACTTCTTTACCGGTCATGTTCTGGTAACCCGCTCCCATAAGTGCAACACCTCCCGCAATCGCAGCGATGCCAGGCCCAGGCAAGATTAGCATAGGAACACCCGCGGCAGTGACCGCAGCACCAGCCACCATCTGCTTTGCTCCCTTGGCCTTCTTGGGATCCACAGAGGCAGAAGGAATTGCAGCTGGGTCTTCGTCAATAACCTCGGCGTCGACAACGACCGAGTCTTCATCAACCGCGTTGTTGGTTGGGTCGTCTTCGTAGCTGTAGGTGAAGTAGTTGTCGCTCTTCTTGAACACAGGTGCTCCTAGTGTGCTCGGTGACAGGTGACTCCATCATAGCCTTCGACCTGCGAAAATACACAGCTCTCACAGTCTCATCATGAGGGCGTCACCCTCCCGCCACCTTTAGGGAAACTAGCGCTGGTTGAAGGGAACGATGGTGGCAGGGCGCCCGTTTTCGTAGACCAGCTTGGGCTCGCCTTCGATGAGCGGAGCAAAGTACTTCTTGGCCTCTTCCGTGATGCCTGCATAGTCGGGCAGGATCCACTCTTTGGGGAACTGCTTGACGTAGTTGGCAAACTCGCACGCCGGGCCGGCAAAGAACTCGGCGCTGTAGGGGGCGTCCAGATCCGTGCGCGGCTTGATGCCCACAACGCTGGAGGTGAAGACGCCGTCTGCAGAGCGCATGTGGGCGCTCATGCCCAGCTCGTAGGCCTCGGTGACATCCACCAGGCTCTGCGCGAAGTTGGAGGAGCGCGCAGCGCGGCTGAGGTCCTGGACCACACCGCGGGGCGCGATGCCGGCGTCCACGATCATCTGTTTGAGCTGCAGGCCGGCACCGCCCAACACGGCGTGCGCAAAGCCGTCGTTGGCGCTGGCGCCTGCGGAGATATAGGTGCCGTCCTCATAGCGCCCGCCTTCAGACACGACGATGTAGCACTCGTTCTTCTCGTCCATGCGGCGCTTGACCTGGGCCAGGAAGGCGTCCTTATCGAAGGGGACCTCCGGCAGCACCAGCAGGTCGACGTCGCCGCTCATGCAGCAGCTGGCGGCCAGCCAGCCGGCATCACGGCCCATGGTCTCGAGCACGAAGACCTCGGGGCGGGTGTATGCGGCGTAGTCGAGGTAGGTGGCATGGGTGATCTCGACCGCGACCTTGGCGGCGGAGGCAAAGCCGGGGCAGTGGTCGACAGGTACGAGGTCATTGTCGACGGTTTTGGGGATGCCGATGAAGCGCTTCTCAATCCCGTTGGCCTGAGCCCAGGAGCTGAGGGCATCGACCGTATCCATGGAGTCATTGCCACCTATATAGAACATGCACTCGATGTCATGGGCGTCCATGACCTCCACCAGGCGCTGGTAGTCCTCGGTCTTCTCGCGCGAGAGCTTGTAGCGGCAGGTGCCCAGAGCAGAAGACGGGGTCTGCTTGAGGATCTCGAGCTCGCGGCCAGAGAGCTCCGTGAGATCGTAGAGCTTGTCTGCCAAGACGCCCTCGATACCGTGGATGCCACCGTAGACGCGATCGTAGAAGGGGTTGAGCTGGTTGGCGCGAATGACGCCGGCCAGGCTTGCGTTGATGACGGCAGTGGGGCCGCCGGACTGTGCGACGAGGCAGTTCCTCATTGGATGCTCCTTGCTTGCATGCGGACGAACGTCCTCCCATTTTCCCACAATGCCCGCCGATGCGCTCCCTGCGCCTGGGGCCTGTCCCCCAGCTGATGCGGGGCCTGTCCCCAAACCTTCAGGGGCCTAACCTTCAGGGGCCTGTCCCCGAATGCGAGACGGGGCCTGTCCCCAAACCTTAAGGGGCCTGTCCCCGAATGCGAGACGGGGCCTGTCCCCAAACCTTAAGGGGCCTGTCCCCATGCCCGGGGCCTGTCCCCCAGCTGACGCGGGGCCTGTCCCCAAACGATGGCGCATGAAGAAGGGGCCTGTCCCCCCAGGTGGAGGCAGGCCCCTGCGGTAGC
>JBJEHM010000123.1:11226-26147 GCA_051876075.1 Coriobacteriales bacterium | reverse complement strand
TGGCGCATGAAGAAGGGGCCTGTCCCCCCAGGTGGAGGCAGGCCCCTGCGGTAGCAAGCGGGCGCGCTCTCAGCTGCAGCGCTTGAGGATCACGGCAAAGTGGCCGTCGCAGCCGCCCTTGGCGGGCACGCTGGCAAAGAAGCCCTCCTCGGTGATGAACTGCTCGACGTCCTCGAAGGCAGGCGCTGCCTCGACGAGCTCGAACCCGCGGCCTTCCGGGCTCTTGAGGAATGAGGCGACGACCTCCTGGTTCTCTCGGCGCAGGATGGAGCAGGTGGCGTAGACCATCACGCAGCCCGGGCGCACACGCGGCGCAGCGCTCTTGAGCATCTGCAGCTGCAGCTTGGCCAGCGCGCTCACATCCTTCTTCTTGAGGTTCCAGCGTATCTCCGGATGCCGGCGCAGCGTTCCCGTGCCGCTGCACGGCGCGTCGATGAACACGGCGTCGAACAAGGCGGGCAGCCCGTCGACCTCATCGAGGCGCGTGGCGTCCCCCGTGTGCGCCACCACCCCGGGGATGCGCTGCTCGGCCATGCGCTGGCGCAGCAGCTCCTCCTTGAAGGCGTGCACGTCCACGGTGTGGATGAGCGCCGGCTCGCGGTACCAGGCGTAGGCGTTGCGCTGCATGAGCATGGTCTTGGTGCCGCGCCCGGCGCCTATCTCGAGCACGCTGCCGTCCACCGGCACCATGCTGGCAGTCTGCTGGGAGGCGAGGTCCGCCGCAAAGCGCGCTCCTTCGAGGTAGGGGTTGTCAACCGTGAAGGTCGGCGCGGGCTCCAGGCAGGCGGCGAGTATGTCCTCCGTCTTCTGGATGCCGTACTGCATGAGCAAGGAATCGACCAGCCACTGCGGCATGCCGAAGAAGCGCGCCAGGGCCTCGTGGTCTTCCCGCGGGTCTCCCCAGGGAAAGCCCTGGGCGTCGGCCACCATCTTGCGCAGCACCGCGTTGCCCAGGCCGGCGGCCTTCTTGGCGGCAGCTCGCACCAGCTCGACGCCCTGATCGACCACCACGTGAGCGGGCTTGTGCAAGAAGAGCAGCTCGTAGGCAGAGATGCGCAAGGCGTCGCGCACCTTGGGCTTGACGTCCTTGGGGCTGTTGAGGTTGCGGTCGATGAGCAGGTCGAGCGTGCCGCGCGTCATCACCACGCCAAAGACGAGCACCTGCATGTAGTCGAAGTCCTCCTGCGAGGCCTCCCAGGAACCACGGCGCGTGTCGATGAGCTCGCGCGCGAAGGCATCGCGCTCGCGCAGCTCGCGGGTGAGCTCGAGCGCCGCGCGGCGGGCGGGAGTGAGCCTGGACTCGTTCCCGGTGGCAGCTGCTCCACTGCGCTCAGCGGTAACCCCGTGCTTCTTGCCCGCCACCTACACCGCCTCCCATATGGGCTCGGCGTTGCGCAGACCGTTGAGCCAGCCCTGCACCGGCATCTCCTTCTTGCCCTGGGGCTTCACCACCAGCAACTCAAGCGCGCCATCCTGGCAGCCCAGCACGATGCGCTTCTTCTGGAGAAGGACGGCGCCGGGCTCCACGGCATCTGACGCAGAGCGCGCCTCGACGACCTGCACCTCCTTGCCGCACACCCTGCAGCGGGCGGGGGCGCGGTGGTTGGAGGCCTGGATGCGGCGCATGCAGGCAGCGGCGCCGAGCTGCGGGGAGAGCAGCGTCTCCTCCTTGGCGATCTTGGCGGCATAGGTGACCTGGGACTCGTCTTGCACTTGCCAGGAATCCGTGCCCGCCTCGACCGCAGCCAGGGCGTCGACCATACCGCGTGCGGCGATGAGCGCCAGCTCGTCTGTGAGCTGGTCTGTGGTCTTGGCGCCAACCGGCACGGAGCCGGCGGTGATGTAGTCACCCGCGTCGAGCTCGAGCACCACCTTCATGGTGCACACGCCGGCCTCCTCGTCTCCTTCGAGGATGGCGCGCTGAATAGGTGCCGCGCCGCGCCAGCGCGGCAGCAGCGAGGCATGGGCGTTGTAGGTGCCCAGCGGTGGGATGTCGAGCACCTCCTGGGGCAGCAACATGCCGTAGGCGGCAACCACCAGCACCTGCGGGGCGAGCTCGCGGAGCGTTTCTTGCTCTTGAGCGTCTTTGAGGGTGGGCGGAGTGAAGACAGGGAGACCTAACTCGAGAGCAGCGGCCTTGACTTCGCTGGGACGCAGCTCTTTGCCGCGGCCCGATGCAGCATCTGCACGCGTGTACACGGCCGCAACCTCATGACCAGCCTCAACCAAGGCCTTCAAGGTGGGCACCGCATACCCCGGCGTCCCCATGAACACAACCCTCATGCCTAGCCCACTTCTCCGGGCTTTGCTCCGCGGGCGAGGGCCTCGTCGTACTCCTTGAGGGCTTGGATGCGGGCCAGGGGCGGCATGCGGTCGACGAAGGTCTTGCCATCGAGATGGTCGAGCTCGTGCTGCATGCAGCGGCCGAAGAGCCCGTCGCCCTTGTAGCGCACGAGATTGTAGTCCTCGTCATAGCACTCTACCTCGACCCACTCCCAGCGCTCGACATCGCCGTTGATGCCGGGCACAGAGAGGCAGCCCTCGGAGTTGACCACGGTCTCTTCGGAATGGTCGACGATCACCGGATTGATCATGGTGATGGGGTTCTTCTTGAGGGGGCGGCCCTTCTCATCTTCCTCGACCCAGTCGCAGTCGATGACGACGAAGCGCTTGAGCAGGCCCACCTGCGGGGCGGCTATGCCAACGCCGTCCGTCTTGTACATGAGCTTGGCCATGTCCTTGGCAAGCTTCTTGATCGACGTGTCCCCGATCTCAACCGGCTCGCTGACCTCGCGCAGCAGGGGATCGGGCAGGGTGATGATGTTCATACCAACCTCCCTCAGGTTCTTCGCATACGGACTGGAGTTTAACAGCTGCGCGCACAAAAATGGCGGGCCGCCGCATTTTGCCAGCAAGCCCGCCTCATGGTCGCGTGCACGGTATGCGTTTGGGGACAGGCCCCGTCGATTTCAGGCTGTTGGGGACAGGCCCCACCTGCGTTTGGGGACAGGCCCCAGAAACAAGAAGCGGCCCTGCGCTAGTTCTTGCGGTAGGCCAGCCAGTAGAGGATGCCCACGAACACAGCGCCGCCCACGATGTTGCCCAAGGTGGCGAAGAAGATGTTGTAAACCGCCCCGCTCCAGGCCAGCGCCCCCACAGAGCCGTAGCCCATGAGTGAGGCGACCGTGCCCATGGGGAGGAAGAACATGTTGGCCACGCAGTGCTCGAATCCCATGGCGACGAAGGCGGTGACGGGGAACATGCAGGTCACGATCTTGTCGATGACGGTGCGGCCCGCAAAGCCCATCCACACAGCCAGGCAGACGAGGAAGTTGCACATGATGCCACGGCAGAAGATCTCCAGCGGGCCCAGGGCCTCCTTGCCAGCGGCAACCGCCACCATCTGGTTGCCGATGGTGTTGTCGCCCGCCTTGATGGCCATCACGCCGCAGCCCACCACCACAAGCACCAGCAGCAGCGAGCCCGCCAGGTTGCCGATGTAGACCACAGCCCAGTTGCGCAGCAGCTTGAGCCAGGTGATCTTCTTCTCCAGTGCGGCGATGACCATGAGGGTGTTGCCGGTGAAGAGCTCGGCGCCGGCGATGACCACCAGGATGAGACCGATGGAGAACATGGCCGCGCCAAAGACGCTGGCAACGGCAAAGCTCAGGCTGAGGTCCGCCTTCACATAGGTCATGAACAGGGCGCCCGTGCCGATGAACAGGCCCGCCGCGATTGCCAGCCAGAACATGCGCCCCGCGCTCATCTGCGCCTTGGCCATACCAACGACCTCGGCCTTGGCGACGACGCCTGCGCCGGCGGCGTGGTCTGGCTTGCAGGCCGCGATGTCGGCCTTTGTGATCTCCTCTGCCATCGGTACCTCTCTCTCCTCAAAACCGCAGGGCCCGCGCACAGCGCAGGCCATCATTGGTCCATTTCAACGGATGCGCAGATGATAAGCGAGCACGCTTCAAGCCGAAAACGCGCACACCCCCAAAGGTCCCAATCCTGCCGCAGCAGGTTCGCCCGCGGCAGCCGGAGCCGCAGCGTCGAGTTAATGCCCGAGGAACGAGGGCATATAAAAGACCTTGAAGGAATCCGGGCGGGCCTGGCAGATGAGCGTGAGATCGTACTCCCGCGCCAGCTGAATGGTGGCGTCTGTGGGAACGGCCTTGGTCACCAGCACCGGCACGCGGCTGCGTATGGCCTTCATCACCATGTCCACCGGGATGCGCCCAGACGTGTAGACGATGGCCTGCGAGAGCTCGACCTCATCCAGGAGCGCCGCCCCCACCACCTTGTCGAAGGCATTGTGGCGCCCCAGGTCCTCGCGACAGTAGAGCAGCTCGTCGCCCAGAGCCAGGTAGCAGCTGTGAGTGCCCATCGTGCGGCTGTGCAGCGGGCTGTCCTGGGCAAAGGTGCGGGCGAGGGAGAAGATCCAGCGCTTCTCCCAGGGGATGGGCACCACCTTCGCCGGCGGCTCCCCACCTTCGAAGTAGCTGTTGAGCGTGCGGTTGCCCGTGCAGCACGAGGGCACGCTCTCCACATGCGTGCGCGCAAGGCCTGCAGAGCGTCCGCGCAGGAAGACGCGGGCGCGCGTGGCGTGCTGGCAGATGTAGATGCTCTCGACCTCGTCTGGGTCTGCAACCAGGCCCTGGGTGTACAGGCGCCCCAGCACCAGCTCTACCAGGTGGTCGGGGCTGCACACGATAGTGAAGGTGTGTATCTCGTTGACGAAGACCTCCATCGTGTGCTCGACCTGCACGTCCTCGAAGGCCATGACGTCGCAGGCCTCCGGCGTGCACAGGGTCACCGGGTGCTTGAGGAGTTCCTCATCGGGATGGAAGAGGTTGACGATCTCCATGGAACAGTCCCCAGAGGAAGGCGCTGCCTACGCGCGCAGGCGCGGGTCGTGGGCAACAGCGTCCAGGCGCGCCATGATGACGTCTTCAACCTCGTACGACACGGGGGCAAGGCTCTCTTTCTCGCTGAAGAGCGTGCGCATATAACTCCCGCAGTCGTCGCACAGGTGCAGGCGGTGGGCATCGTCGCCTTCCAGTGAGAAGTAGTGCAGGTGGCCGGGGTTGCTCTGGCCGCAGCACGCGCAGCGGATGCGCTGGAACTCCCAGGCGCAGCCGCACTGGATGCACACCAGCAGGCGTCCGCGGCCCTGGCTGGAAGTCTGGCCCCCCACGTGCGAGAGCGCGGGCTCGCTGCCGCAGCAGGGGCACAGCAGCGGGTGGTGATGGTCATAGAGCTTGGAGGCCTTGAGCGCCTTGACCGCCGCCTGGGCGGGATTCTCGAGCTGACAGCGCAGGGCGAGGCTCGCCACCTGGGAGGCAGCCACCGCGGCAGGCACGGGCGCGCCGCCGTCAGCCAAGCCGCCGGCAAACTCGTCCAGGAAGGCGGCCGGCTCGGTGCCGGCAAGGGCCACGCCGGCACGTGCAAGCTCATCACCCCAGCTCAGCGCCTTGAGGCTGCTGGCAATCGCAGGCTCGAACAGCCCCTTGCCGGTGATGCAGCCTGCGATGTCTGCTGCATCACGTGCCAGGCGCTGCTCGTCGAGCTGCACGGGGAAGAGCTTGAAGAGCGGCAGCTCGCGGGCGCAGGCATCGCGCAGCGCGGCTTCTTCGGGGGCCTCCCATGTGCAGGGGCATTCCTGCGCAGAGGCAGCTTGCAGGCCCCATATACTGCGGAAGAAGACCAGGCGGTTGACGTCGCCTTGGGGGAGCTCCCTGTAGGAGTCCATGGCGGCGTCGATGAGTCTCAGGTTCATGTGCGGCGCTCCTCGAGCTGCGCGACCCGCCAGGGGCAGGCCGCTTTCGTGTCTGTACGCAAGGATAGCAACAGACCGGGCAGCAGCTCGCGTGATGTTGCCCGGTCTGCAGGTATCGCTCGGTGATGTGGGGCGCCCCGTGCCGCAGCACGGGGCGCCCTGTTCAGTCTGCATCGGGTATTCGGGCCGGAGGTATGGCGGACGGCCTGTTCTAGTCCTCGATGCGCTTGGTGGTCTTGGCGTCTGCCCAGAAGAGCTCGTCGGAGTCTTCCTTATGCAGCTTGCGGACCCAGTGTGCCCAGTGGTACAGGGCCTCGCCCTCGGAAAGCGAGCCGTCGCCGAACATGACGCGGTGCATGCCGCGGTAGGGGCCGATGATGCCGCCGCCGAGCAGAATGTGGGCCATGCCCAGCACGCAGATGGCAAAGAAGCCCAGGTCGTGCAGGAACAGCCACACGGCATGGGCGGTGACACCCAGGCTGATGAGGCCCACCACGTTGGCGGTGAGCACCAGGCCGGTGACGCCCATGAGGATGGCCACCAGGATGATCATGCCGTCGGACACGCGCTGGCCGGACTTGGTCTCGCTCGCATCCGGCATGTGCAGCCACTTGCAGGTGAACAGGTAGGGCATGAAGAGCTTCATCCACATCACGTCATCGTGGTCCCACTTGACGGTGTTCTTCTTGAGGATGTGCAGGGCTCCCTTGGGGGCCAGGATCAAGCTGATGACGGGTACCAGGCAGAAGATCAGGCCCAAGACGCGGTGCGCCATGCGCATGACGAAGACGACGTCGGGCCCCGCCAGCTTGGTCAGGGGCGGGACGAAGACGAACAGACCGGTGATGGCCAGCAGGATGCAGGAGATGGCGACGGTGCCGTGGGTGATGCGAGCCTGCTTGGTGGTGCGCTGGACGCGCAGCTGCTTGCCGCTCTCCTTGCGCTCCTTGATGAACTCCTCGTTCTTGCGAGCCTGCTCGGGGCTCACAGCGATGCTCTCATGGCTACTCATGGTCGTCCTCCCCCCACTTCTTGAAGATGGGCACCTGGCTCATGTACTGCTTGAAGGTCTTGGTGCCCTGGCCGTCACCATGCTTGATGACCTCGCCGGTGTTCATATCGAGGGTGTCGGTGGTCTCCGGGTTGTAGATCACCTGGTCGTGCTTCTCCGAACCGGCAGACAGCGCGGTCATGCCCGCAAGGCCCAGCAGCACCAGCCCTGCCACGCCACCCACCACAGGGGCGGTGTAGTCGTGAACGATGTTGAGAACGTTCTTCTTGGGGTTGGCAACCTGGCCGTGTTCCTCGATGCCGTACTTGAGCACCTGAATCACATGCAAGCCACCCATTTCTTCTTCGCCGTAGACGCAGGCGTCGGTAAAGCCCTTGGCCTGCAGGCGGTCGACGGCCTCGTGAGCCAAGCGGATCATCTCGTCGCGATCGCCGAACTGCAAAGCGCCAGGCTGGCAGGTGGTGACGCACGCCGGAGCCATGCCGTTGTGGATGCGGTCAACGCAGCCATAGCACTTGTTGATAACCGGATCCGGACGCCCTTCCAGCTTGTCGTAGCGAGGGACGTCGTAGGGGCAGGCCGTGGAGCAGTACTGGCAGCCCACGCACTTGTTTGCGTCGTGGGTGACCATGCCGGTCTCCTCGTCGTGGAAGAGCGCGCCGGCAGGGCAGATCTGCACGCAGCCTGCATCTGTGCAGTGCTGGCAGGAGCGTCGACCAAAGGCCCATCCAACGCGCTTCTGGCTTTCCGGAGCCTCGAACTCGTTGAAGGTCATGATCAGGCGGGTGGTGCCGTTGATGTCAGCGGGGTTTTGGTACGTCCCGGTAAAGTCCATCGAGCTCGCGCAGTCTCCGTCGCCGGAGGGCAGGTTGTTCCAGCACTTGCAGGCAACCTGGCAGCCCTTGCACGCGGTGCAGCGGGCGGTGTCAAACAGCATTGCTTTTTCAGTCATCGCAGGTCACCTCCTATGCCTTCTCGATGTTGACCAAAAACGCCTTGTATTCGGGCGTCTGGCTGTTGGGGTCGCCAACATTGGGGGTCAGGTCGTTGACAGCGCCCTGCAGGGTGTTGCCATAGAGCTTGCCCCAGCTGTAGTGATGGGTCATACCCACCAGGTGCTGGGTCTTGCCGTTGACGGTGAGCGGACGGACGCGCTTGGTGACCACAGCTGTGACCACAACAGAGGCGCGATTGTTCCACACCCTCACCTTGTCGCCGTTGCCAATGCCCTTTTCGGCGGCAAGCTCAGGAGACATCTCGATCATGTCGCCAGGGAAGGCCTCCACCAGGGCGGGGCAGGCGCGGGTCTGGCCGCCGGTCTGCCAGTGCTCGGTGACGGAATAGGTGGTGGCCACGATGGGGAACTCGTCCACAGTGCCGCGACGGGTGGACTCGAGGCTGAACATGGTGCCCAGCTGCTTGTTGCCGTCTGCAGACGGGCGGCCCAGGTAGCACGGGGAGTTGAGGCGGCCGTTGAGGAGGTTCTCTCTCAGCGGGGTCTCGAAGGGCTCGTAGTGCTCGGGCAGCGGGCCGTCGACCATGCCGTAGGACTCCAGGCGGGCGTTTTGCTCCCAGAGCATGAAGAACGCCTTGTTGTTGGGCTCGATGGCCTGAACGCTGCCGTCTGCCAAGGTCTTGCTGGCGGCGAAGTCCGGAATGTCGAGGCCGTTGTCGTAGCCGGTGAGCCACTTCTTGGCCTGCTTGTCCCACTTGACCAGGGCCTTGTCTTCTGCCCAGGGCTGGCCCTGCATGTCTGCGGAGGCGCGGTTGTAGATGACGCGCCTGTTGTTGGGCCAGGCAAAGGCCCAGTCGGAATACAGGCCCAGGCCGGAGGTGTCCTTGTTGTTGCGGCGCCCGATGGCCTGCTGGGCCGGGTCGAGCGGCGCTGCGCTGTTGGCGTAGAAGCCGGAGTAGATCCACATGCCGCAGGCGGTGGAGCCGTCTGCACCCAGTTCGGAGTAGCCGGCCAGCAGGTCGACGTTACCTGCTGCCAGGGCGCCGCCTGTGCCGCTCTCAAAGCCGGTCTTCCAGTCGGAGCTCTCGACGCGATAGCCGTTGAGGGCCCAGGCAACCGCGCGCGGATCCATCTTTCCGTCGATGTAGTAGTCCCACTTCATCTTCAGGATCGGGTCCGGGTTGGCGCCACCCTCCTCCTCGTAGAGACGGCAGATCTCGCGCCAGAGCAGGTCGCAGATCTCGTAGTCCGGCTTGGCCTCGTCCCAGGGCTCCACAGCCTGGTAGCGCCACTGCATCCAGCGGCCGGAGTTGAGGATGGTGCCGGGCTTCTCGTAGATGAGCGCGCAGGGCAGGAAGTAGCAGGTGGTGCCGATCTGGGTTGCGTCCATGTCCGGGGCCTCCCAGAAGGATGCGGTCTCTGTGATGACCTGGTCGACCACGACGTTCCAGTCCAGGTTGGCCATGGAGCGGCGCACGTTGGAGCTGTTGGGGGCGGAGTGGCAGGGGTTCATGCCCCACGCGAAGTAGCCCTTGATGGTGCCATCCTTCATCTTCTCGAAGGTGGACATCTCGGTCCAGTCGCTGCCGTCGTGGCTGGGGACCTTGGGCCACCAGTCGTAGCCGTAGTCGTTTGCCACGGTGGCGTTGCTGCCGTACCACTCCTTGAGGGCAGAGACCATGAACTTGGGCTTGTTGGTGTAGTAGCCGTCAGAGTAGGTCTGGCTTTCGAGCCAGTGGGCGAGCGTGTCGCGATCGGTGGTGTTGGACCACTTGAGGTAGGCAGGCTGCTCATTGACCAGCATGCCCATGTCGGTTGCGCCCTGAACGTTGGGCTCGCCGCGCAGTGCACATACGCCACCACCAGGCACGCCCACGTTGCCGCTCAGCAGCTGCAGGACGGACATGGCGCGGGTGTTTTGTGCGCCGTAGGTGTGCTGGGTCTGGCCCAGTGCGTACAGAATGGCACCGGCCTTGCCGGGAGCGCAGCTGGTGCACCATGCGGCGTAGACGGTGCGCAGGTCCTCGATGTCCATGCCGCAGACCTCGCACACCTTTTCCATGGTGTAGCGAGAGTAGTGCTGCTTGAAGACCTGGTACACGCAACGGGAGTTGGTGAGGGTTTTGTCCATCTTAGGAACAGTGAGCACAGGCTTTTCAAACTGAGGAACGCCGTCTTTGACTGCCCACGCGTAGGCTCCGCCTGCGGAAGTATCCCAGGGCTCCTCGTGGTCGGTCTCGTAGTGCCACGAGTGAGAGTTGTAGGTCTCGGTTTCTGGGTCCCAGCCAGAGAACAGGCCTGTCTCTGGGTCGAACTCGTAGTCCTTCTCGAGGATGTACGAGGCGTTGGTGTAGTTAATGAGGTATTCGAAGTTGTACTTATCCATCTTGCCCGTGGTCATGTACTCGTACAGACCAGGCTCGATGAGATTCTCAATCATGTAGTTGTACAAACCGCCGTAAAACGCGATGTCCGTACCAGAACGGATGGGGCAGTAGATGTCTGCCATTTCTGCAGTACGGGTATATCGCGGATCCACCACAATCCAAATAGCGCCCTTTTCGTGCGCTTTGTTGAGCCACTTGGAGCTCACGGGGTGGTTCTCGGCGGAGTTGGAGCCGATGTTCAAGATGACGTCGGCATTTTGCATGTCGGCCCAATGGGTTGTCATCGAGCCTCTGCCGAATGAAGCCGCCAGACCGGCGACGGTGGGACCGTGTCAAACACGGGCCTGGTTGTCGATGGCGACGATACCCAGCGCCCTCATCATCTTGAGGATGAGGTACTCCTCCTCAGAGTTCTGCTGGGAGCCGCCCAGGCTGGCGATACTCTCGCAGCGGTTGACGGTGAGCTGCTTGCCGTTGACCTCCTGGGTCTCGACAAAGCCCTTGTCGCGGGTCTCCTTGACCTTGAGCGCGATCTCCTTGACGGCGTCTTGCCAGGAGATGGGCTCCCACTCGGTGGAGTTGGGGCGGCGGACCAGCGGCTTGGTCTGGCGGACCTTGCTCTTGGTGACCTCGCGGGTCTTGGGGTCCACGACGTTGCGCAGCTGGAACATGGTCGCACCCTTGGGGCACAGGCCGCCCTCGTTGATGGGGTGGTCTGGGTCGCCTTCGAGGTTGACCAGCTCTCCGTCGCGCACAGAGCACAGAGAGCCGCATCCGCCAGCGCAGTAGCAGCAGATGTTGGTGTACTCCTCTGTGTTCACGAGCTTCCAGTCGTCCTGGGTCTCGACGGCAAGCGCCGGGGCCGCGCTGGACAAGCCGTAGGCCATGCTGGCGCCCGCAGCGCCCGCAACACCCTTGAGAAAGCCTCTACGTGAGAGTTCCATAGTTCACGCTCCTTTCTTCTCATCGCTTGCTTCAGGTGCCGTGCAGGGGAGCGCGACATCTCTTTCAACGAAGGAGTATATAAGCGCGCTGAGACAGCGCCTAGGCGCAGCATCGGGCTTTTCGACGAGCCGTTTATCCTAATTGAAGAATAATGATTTCGGCTCTGTCTAGCGCATGCGAATGAGCCCGCTGCCGGACTCGAAGGAGCCGATGCACCAGGGCCTGCGGCCGCTGCGCTCGGCGAACTCGCGCTCGAAGGCGGGGGCGTCTTGGGGGGCGAGCGCCACGAGCAGGCCGCCGCTCGTCTGGGGGTCGCAGAGTATGCCCATGCGGTTGTCGAACTCGTCGTCATCGAGCGCACCCTGCACCACGAAGGGCTCGGCGAAGTCTATGATCGAGAACGTGCGGTTGGGGCGGCAGTAGGCGCAGCAGAGCTCCCAGGCGCGCTCGAAGAGCGGCAGCGCAGAAAAGTCGAGGACGGCGTCTAGGCCGCTGCCCTCGAGCATCTCGTGAAGGTGGCCCGCCAGGGCAAAGCCGGTGACGTCGGTGGCGGCGTGCGCGCCGGCGGCCAGCATCGCCTCCGCACCCGCGCGGTTGAGCTTTGCCATGGACTCGATGACGGGGCGGAACTCCTCTTCGCCGGCCTCCCCTATCTTGTAGGCGGCGCTCAGCAGGCCGGTGCCCAGGGGCTTGGTGAGGTAGAGCAGGTCGCCGGCCTGGGCGCCGGTGTTGCGCACGGCGCGCGCAGGGTCCACCAGGCCAAAGACGCACAGGCCGTACTTGGGCTCCTGGTCGTCGACCGTGTGGCCCCCGCAGATGCTGGCGCCGGCGGCAGCCACCGCGTCCGCACCGCCGCGCAGGATCTCGCGCGCAACACCTGCTCCCAGGGCGCAGTCCAAGGCGAGCACGTTGAGAGCCAGCACCGGGCGCGCGCCCATGGCAAAGACGTCGCTCAGGGCGTTGGCGGCGGCGATGCGCCCGAAGTCGTAGGGATCGTCCACCAGGGGCGTGAGGAAGTCGACCGTGAGCACGGCGGCGCTGCCCGGCCCCAGGCTGTAGACGGCGGCGTCGTCGCTCGTCTCAAAGCCCAGCAGCAGCTGGGGGTCTATGGCTCCCTGTATGGCGGGGAGTATGCCCTTGAGGTCGCCCGGACCCCACTTGGCGGCTCAACCCCCCTTGGAGGTGAGCTTGGTGAGGCACACGCGCTCCCTTTCTGTCATGGCAACCCTCCCCTCTTTCTTGCGCAGCGGTCAGCTTGCTCGATTATACGCAGCGCGCAGCAGCGCGGCCTAGACGTAATGCCACGACGCCTGGCTGCAGATGAGTTGGTCCTGCTGCAGGCGGGCGTGCGCCTCCTCGATGAGCTCGTCTGCAAGGCGCAGGGCGATGCCGCAGGTCGCCGTGATGTCGACGGGCGTGGGAATCACGTCAAAGCGCAGACCGGCCAGCAGCTTCTGCGCCGCCATGGCCGCATGCGTCGACTCGAATGAAATGACGATCATGGACAACCTCAGACTTCCAGGCCCAACTAAGAGTCAGCGAGGGTTGCGTGGGCGCCTGATGTGCGTGCTCACGCAGGCCGCAGCGTCGGGTCAAAGCCCGACGAATGGAGGGCTTACAAGGTGATCACTTTTGCGGACTCGTGCATGCGCTCGAGTATGTCGTACATGTTGGAGACCTCGCCCACCTTGAGCTCGTCTGCCACGCCGTAGAAGTTGAGGCAGGTACCGCAAACCAGGACGTCCGTGCCCTTGTCCATCATCTCCTTCACGGAGTCGATGATCTGGGCCTCGTCACCGCAGAGCAGCTTGACGCCGGCGTTCATGAAGAGGAGGTTCATGGGCGGGACTTCTGCCTGGTTGAGGGTGAAGATGGCCATCTTCATGAGGTTGTAGCCCAGCTGGGGATCGCCTTCGCCCACATGGTCCTTGCCGATGAAGACGCTGTAGCCGCAGGAGCCGCCCTGCACGCTGCAGGCAGCGGGGGCAGCTGCGGGCGCCTGGGAATCCTCGGAGGGAAGCGCACCACCCATCGTGATGAGGAAGCCGCCCTCGATGTCTGCCACGGCAAAGCCCAGGCCCTTCTTCTTGGCCAGGCGCGTGATGTTCTTGACGGCGGTGTCGTTGTCGACGCGGATGGAGATGTCCGTGTTGCCGGCGTCTATCTCCTTCTTGCACATCACCAGGGGCATGGGGCAGGGCTTGCCGAATCCGTCGAGTTCTACCATCACAGTCACCTTTCTCAAAGCAGGGCGAGAGCCCTGGGGTTTCCGAATGCGCAGAGCCTGCGCCGTCTAGCAGCGCGATGCCGCGATGCGCTCGAGCGCGACGAGGGCCTGGTCGACCTCGTCCTCTGTGTTGTACCAGCCAAAGCTGAAGCGGACAGCGCCCTGCTCCACCGTACCCAGGGCGCGGTGCATGAGGGGCGCGCAGTGTGCGCCGGCGCGCGTGCATATGCCGTACTGGCTGGCCAGGGCGTCTGCAACGCTGCCGGAGTCGAGGTCCGCGATGTTGAGGGCGACGATGCCGGTGCGGTTGGCGATGGCGCCGCCGTAGTGCTTTGCGCCGGGGATGCACTCCAGGCCGTCTGCAAAGCGCTGGGCGAGCTTGCGCTCGTGGGCGCGAATGGCGCCGATGCCCACCTCCTGGATGAAGTCGAGGCCCGCAGAGAGGCCGGCGATGCCGTGGCCGTTGAGGGTCCCCGCCTCCAGGGCCTCGGGCATGGCCTTGGGGTGGATGAGGTCGAAGCTGTGGGTACCGGTGCCGCCTACCTTGAGGGGCTCCACCTCGAGCTCGCGCGCAAGCGCCAGGCCACCGGTTCCCTGGGGCCCCATGAGGCTCTTGTGGCCGGTGAAGCACACGCAGTCGAGGCCCATGGCCTGCATGTCGATGGGCTCGCAGCCCGCGGTCTGCGCAGCGTCGACGATGATGCGGGCACCGTAGGCGTGGGCGACTTCTGCAAGGGCAGCAACGTCGTAGAGGTCGCCGGTGAGGTTGGAAGCGTGCGTCACCACGCAGAGCTTGGTGCGGCTCTCGAAGGCGCGCTCGAATTCGCCGAGGTCGAGGGATCCGTCCTGGCCCACCTTCACGGCGGTGATCCCGCAGCCGGTCTCCATGTTGAGGTGGTAGAGCGGGCGCAGCACAGAGTTGTGGCTGGCCCAGGTGGTGACCACGTGGTCGCTGCCCTTCACCAAGCCGCGCAAGACGGTGTTGAGGGCCTCCGTGGCGTTGGAGGTGAAGCTCACGCGGCTGGCATCTGGAGCGCCGAGCAGGCGGGCGAGCTTGTCGCGGCATTCGTAGACGGCCATGCCTGCAGCGAGGCTCGCGCTGTGGACGCCGCGACCCACCCCGCCAAACGAGGTCATCGCATCTGTGACAGCCTGCACCACCTGAGGGGGCTTTGCCATGGTGGTGGCAGCGTTGTCGAAGTAGATCATGATGCGGTTCCCCCTTCAGACAGAGCCTTGGCACGCTTCCCCTCTAGCGCGCATACGCTCTGAGGGTACGACTTGTGCGGGCAGCTCTGGTGGCAGGTGAGGGGCCGCTGCGGCAGAAGGCGCTGGCTGTCCCGCGAAAACAGCAGGGTCGCGAGGTGATGGGGTGCGATGTGAGCTCTGCTGGCAGGTGGCTGTGGCGGAGATGCGTGCGAATCGAACACACCCGAGACGTTCTGCGCGCCTCACTACGGCTTTGAAGGCCGCGGGGGCCACCAGACCCCAAGCATCTCCGTACTCCAGCCACTGCATGGTAGCAAGAATGGCCTTTCACCGGACTACGTAGTTTCGAGTATTCCGCATGTGGGGACAGGCCCCGCGCATGTGGGGACAGGCCCCTCAGCCTCGCGGTG
>JBJEHM010000123.1:7206-11126 GCA_051876075.1 Coriobacteriales bacterium | reverse complement strand
CGCATGTGGGGACAGGCCCCGCGCATGTGGGGACAGGCCCCTCAGCCTCGCGGTGCGAGCCTGAGGGGCCTGTCCCCATTCGCGATCTACAGGAGGTGCCTTACGCCAAAGTTCGCAGGTCGCCCACGCGCTTGGTGAAGGCCTGGGCGTCGAGCCATTCGAGGACGGGCATCATGTACTTGCGGCTCGTGCCACAGGCATCCTTGAGCTGGGCGGCGGTTGCCGGGCCGTGCTCGTCGATGAACGCGGCGATTCTCTTCTTCCAGTCATCGATGACCGCAGCAGAGAACACGAGCTCGTTCGTGATGCGCACCGCCCTGCCCTGCTCGATCAGTTCAAGCAGGCCCTTGCGGGCGATGCCGGGGTTGAGGCCTGTCCCCTTGAGGAGCACATCGAGAGCGGGTGGCATGCCCGCGGCATCGTCGAGGGCCGCCCCGATCAGCTGGGCGGCCTTGAGCACCTGGGCGCGGGCGCCCGCGCCAGCCTTGGGGTGGCTCAGCTCGCCGTCAACCTGCACACACACGCCCCTTGCCTCGGCTTCTTCCAGCAGCGCGTCAAAGCACGCAGGATCCAGCCTCAAGCCCAGCTGGTGACGCAGCTCCTCCTTGGCAAGACCCGTGGCGTCTGGGTTGGCGTTGTGGAAGCGCATGAGACAGCTCTCCACCTTGCTCACTAACTTCGCATGCAGCTCCGTCGACGCCAGGTAGCGTCCGGCAGTCCCCATCGCGAGGAGCCTCTTGGACGTTTGGAGCTCCCCGAGCCGACGGCCCACCTGAGCAGCGGGCAGGCCCAGGTCAGAGGCAGCCTGCTCTACGGTAAAGGGCTCCCCAGCGCCAAGCGCGCAGGCGTCAACCGCGGCCACCGCGTCGCCGGCTGCAAGCGCGCTGAGGGTGGCGCTTTCCACAGCGCTCAGCGTAGTGCGGCGGCGGGGGTGCGCAGACAGCACGCTGCCGCCCGCGATCACGTGAACGGGGGAGAAGCTCCTCGCGATGAACCTGTCGCCATAGCTGAGGGGCAGCGGCTCGTCCAGGCGAATCTGCACCTGAGCTGTCTCACCCGGCTCCAGGCGCAGCTTGCCGTCCATGCACAGCACGCGGCCCACCACCTCGCGGGTGCCATGGGCGATATGCGCGCGGCTGCCGCTCTCAAGGGGCCTCCCGCTCGAGAAGGGGTCCTTGTAGGTGAGCTGGGCGTCAAAGCGGTCTGTCACCTGCAGGCTGCCCGGGGCGGCGATGAAGTCGCCGGGGCGCACGTCGTCTGTGGACAGGCCGCTCAGGCACAGCGCCACGCGGTTGCCTGCCTGGGCGGCATCGCGGTCCTTGCCGTGGACCTGGATGCTGCGGACCTTGGTTCTGAGGCCGCGAGGGAGCACCTCGAGCTCGTCGCCAACGCGCACGCTGCCGCTCCACAGCGTGCCGGTCGCCACGGTGCCAAAGCCCTTGACGGTGAAGACGCGGTCGACGGGATAGCGCAGCCCGCCGGCAGGCTTGGTGCGCTCCGCATGGCGTGCGGCCTCGTCGAGAGCCGCCTTCAGCTCGTCGAGGCCCTGCCCGGTCACGCTGCTGCAGGGGACGATGGGCGCTCCCTCGAAAGGCGTGTCCTCCAGAGCGCCGGCAACCTCGTCTTCCATGAAGAGGAGCCAGTCCTCATCGACCATGTCGGCCTTGGTGAGGGCCACAACGCAGCTGCGCACACCCAAGAGCTCGAGGACCGCCATATGCTCGACGGTTTGGGGCATCACGCCGTCGTCAGCGGCGATAACCAGCAAGGCGAGGTCCATGCCGCTTGCGCCCGCGACCATCTGGCGCACAAAGCGCTCGTGCCCCGGGACGTCGACAACCCCCAGGTGCCTGCCGCTTGGCAGGACGAGCTGCGCGAAGCCCAGAGTGATGGTGATACCACGCTCCTTTTCCTCGCTCAGGCGATCTGGGTCGGTGCCGGTGAGGGCGCGCACGAGCGACGACTTTCCGTGGTCGATGTGGCCGGCCGTTCCCAAGATAAAGTCTGTCTTAGCCATCGAGGCCTCCCCTCTCGTTACGCGCTCGCACTTGTCCGCTAGAGGCTGTACGCGTACTCGGCAACAGCGCGCAGCACTTCCTCTTCCTCCTGCACGCTGAGCAGGGTGCGCAGGTCAAGGAGCAGGGTGTCGTGGCTGATTCTGCCGACCACGGGGAGCTCGCGCTCGCTCACCATGTAGCGATGGCAGTCCTGCACGCTGCCGCGCTCGAAGCTGAGGGCAACGGCCCAAGTGTCGATATCGCACATGGGCAGGGCACCTCCACCTGCGCGGCTCACCTCCTCGACGCAGTCGACGCGCGCGACGCCCGCCGGCAGGGCCTCCTTGAGAGCTGCCTCCAAGCGCTGGGCGCGCGGGAGCAGCGCGGTGGCAGGCGTGGAGAGCATGCGCAGGGTGGGAACCTCGCGCAGGGCGCGCTGGGGATCGAGGTAGAGGCGCAGCGTGGCCTCCAGAGCGGCGAGCGTCATCTTGTCCAGGCGCAGCGCGCGGGCGAGCGGGTTCTTCTTGAGCTGGTCGATGAGCTCCTTGCGGCCAGCGATGATGCCTGCTTGCGGGCCGCCGAGGAGCTTGTCCCCGGAAAAGCTCACGAGGTCGACACCGGCCTGGAGGCTTTCGCGCACGGTGGGCTCGGCGTAGCTGCCAAAGCAGTCCAGGCGGATGAAGGCGCCGGAGCCCTGGTCCTCGTAGACGAGGAGCTGCGGTGAGCCGGGGGTGCGGCGGGCGTTCTCCTCGGCGGCGAGTGCGGCCAACTGGGCAACGCCCACCTCCTCGGTGAAGCCCACCAAGCGGAAGTTGGAGCGATGCACCTTGAGGAGCATGGCGGTGTCACCGGTGATCGCGCGGCGATAGTCGTCTTCGTGCGTCTTGTTGGTGGCGCCCACCTCAACCATGCGCGCGTGGCTCTGTGCCATGATGTCCGGGATGCGGAAGGAACCGCCGATTTCGACCTCCTCGCCGCGGCTCACGATGGCCTCGCCGCCAGATACGAACTGACTGAGCACCATCATCACAGCGGCGGCGTTGTTGTTGACGGCGATGGCGGACTCTGCGCCGGTAAGCGCGCAGATGAGCTGCTCGCAATGGGCGTGGCGGCTGCCGCGGGCCATGGAGGCGGTGTCGTACTCGAGCGTCGAGTAGCCTGCGATGACGTCGTTGACGGCTTCGACGGCGCTTGCGGCCAGAGGACTGCGACCAAGGTTGGTGTGCACGATGACGCCGCTGGCATTGACCACGCGGCGCAGCGAGCGTCGGCCCAGGGCCAGCGTGCGCAGCTGGGCAGCCTGGGCGATGGCGTCTGCGCTTGGGGTACAGGTAGCGTTGCCGGCGAGTATGGCCTGGCGGGCGTCGTCGACTGCCGCACGGGCGGCATCGACCACTGCCTGGCGGGGCAGGGATTCCATCGCCGCTTGCAGGCAGGGGGTTTCGAGCAGCTCCTCAACCTGCGGCAGCTCGCGCAGAAGCGCGTTCTTCTCGATCATCCCGCTCCTCCTTCAAGTGCTCGCACGCGCGCCCAAAGAGCGTTGCCCATACGAGGGCCGCCGCAGGCCGCCTGGCCATGAGCGCACAGCACGAGTGGCGGCCTGCCACCTTTCAACGTGCGCGCTTTGTTCGCTTTCCTGAATATACGACATCTCAGAAGGGCTCCCCACCCCCTGCCATGCCCAATGCCGCAGAAGGCGCGTCCCCCTCGGGGCCTGTCCCCATTCTCACCCGGGGCCTGTCCCCAACTCGATTGGGGCCTGTCCCCGTTTTCACAACGCGCCCACACGGGGCCTGTCCCCAACCCGTGCCGGGGCCTGTCCCCATTCTCACGTTGCGCTCCCTTGGGGCCTGTCCCCTTCTTCACGCTGCGCTCCCTTGGGGCCTGTCCCCTTCTTCACGCTGCGCTCCCTTGGGGCCTGTC
>JBJEHM010000123.1:0-7106 GCA_051876075.1 Coriobacteriales bacterium | reverse complement strand
CCCATTCTCACCCGGGGCCTGTCCCCGTTTTCACGCTGCGCTCCCTTGGGGCCTGTCCCCATTTCTGCCGTGCGCGGTTTTTTAGAATCGCTGCGTTGAGAGAACTGGTTAAGCGAGTCTGCAGTGCGTATTCTGTGACGTAGCAAAACCGTACCAAGCTGGCGCCTTTGAGAGGAGACGAAATGGCTGGCTATTTCAAGACTGTTGGCAAGGCCACGCGCGAGGTGTTCTCCGCCCTTGGCAAGGCCGCTTCCGTAATTGGGCCGGCAACTGTCGAGGCCACCAAGGAGACGGTGACCAAGATCAACGAGTTCTCGGACAACGCAAATGCGAAGATGCAGGAATGGGGCCTCGACTTTCAGTCCTCGGCCGATGTGCCACTGGACGTCCCCACCGCATCCGAGGATGACGCTGGCGCAATCCCCGTCGAGGCGCAAGTTGAACCAGCGGAAAGCGTAGCCGAGCTCCCCGCGGGCGATGCAACGGCGAGCTACGCGTACGCTATCGCCCTCACTGCCATCCTCTCGTACGTGGCCCGCTGCGACGACCAGGTTGCGGAAGGCGAGCTCGAGCTCTTGAACAACAACCTCTCCATGTACATCTCCAACCCAGACGTCCCCGCCGAGGTCGCCGAGAAGCTGCAGGAGCTGGCAAGCGACGATACGCTTGAATTCGCAGATGTGGCCGAGTATCTCGATGGCGTAGCGTTCAAATCGCTGGCGAGCTTGGAGAAGATCATCCAGTCCATGATCGATGCAGATGGCGTGACCAGCCCCAAGGAGGCAAGGGTCCAGGAGCGCTTTGCCCGCTACCTCGAATCCCGCCGGAACCAAGAGGCCTAGCCCGCGGCGCGCTCCCCTACTTCCTCGCCATCACCATCTGCAGGCTGCGTCCGAAGAGCTGGCCCACGCCGTTGCGGCTTGCGAACTTGGTCGCCTCCGGGTCGGTTACGATGCTGCCCGCCATGCACTCGACATCGCGCGCAAACAGCGCCGGCGCCATGATGACGCTGGGGCCGCACATGATGGTGTGCGCGTCGCGGCACAGCTCGAGCAAGCGCGGGGCAGTCTTGTTGATGATCGTCACGCCGGTGATGAACGCGTAGTCGGCCTCGGGCATCACGTACTCGCAAGCTGGGTCGGGGGTGTCCCACTCATCGCGGCATGCTCGTTCGAGAACAGTGAGCTGGGCGTATTCGGCAATGTCGACGACATGGGGGAAGTGGCCCACGACCACGACCTTGGCGTTCCCCTTGGCCTCTATTTGAGGGCGGTAGATCTGGAACGCATCGAGCTTCTTGCCCAAGCGCGGACCCTCAGGCTCGCCCTCGCAGCGCTTCTCGTATTCGACCTCGATGCCGTAGCGGGCAAGACGCTCCGGGTTCGAATACCAGGCATTCAGCGCTGCAACCCCCAGCGTAGCCTCCTCAAAGCACCAGGACTTCGAGAGTGCGGCAACGGTTTTCAGAGGAACTCCGCGCAAATCGTCCGCTGTAGTGCGACGGCCGCCCTGACGCGCCGTGTAGGCAACGCCCATGCCGCACTCGGCCTCGAGATACGACCATGCAACACCCAGGCCATAGTCCTTGACAAGCACGTCTTCCGGAATGCCATCGATCATCTCGTCGTACAATGCCCATGCCGCTGCAGTCATCTTGTTCTCCTTGCTCGAAGACCATTTTCTTCTTCGAAGAGATGATAGCTTCAAAAGCAGCAAACGCATTCGCGAAATGCATAGCACAGCCCCTCAATTCGGGGCCTGTCCCCAAACTTGTCCCCAAACTCGACGCAGGGCCTGTCCCCCTTCGCGGGGTGGGGCCTGTCCCTATTTCTGTCGGCGGGGCCTGTCCCCCGATTGCGCGGAGTATGCCCCCACAGCGGGGCCTGTCCCCGTTTCAGACTACGAGCCCTGTCCCCAAACCGCTCGTGGGGCCTGTCCCCAATCGTAGGGCCTGTCCCCAAATGCGAGATCGGGGCCTGTCCCCAAACTCGAGAGCAGCAAGAAGGCCCACATGCTGCGAAGAGACGGCATGCGGGCCTTGGGTGCAAGCACAAGAGAAGGAAGGCGCTAGAGCTTCTCGACCTCCACGGCGCAGACCTTGTACTCGGGCGTCGCGCAGATGTTGTCGAGCGCGGGGCTGGTCAACCAGTTGCAGTTGCCGTCTTGGAAGTGGAACGGCATCCAGGTCTGACCCGGCTTGGTCTTGTCGCTCACGCGCGCCACAGACTCGATGCTGCTGCGGCTGTTGAAGACGCGGACCTTGTCGCCATCGGCGATGCCGCGGGCCTCCGCATCTGCCATGTTCATCTCGATGAAGCTGCTGTTGGCAATCTCGTTGATACCCTCGGTGCGCCCCGTCATCGCCTGCGCGTTGTAGTGGTACAGGATGCGCCCGGTCGTGAGCATCAGCGTGTACTCCTCTCCAGGCAGCTCGAAGGCATCGCGGTACTCGGCATCAGAGAAGCAGGCCAGGCCGCGGGTGAAAGTGCCCACATGCATGATGGGCGTTCCGGGATGGTCGGGCGCTGTGCACGGCCACTGCAAGCCGCGCCCGCCAACGGCCTCGCTGTCCAGGCGCTCGTGGCTGATGCCCGCAAAACTCGGCGTGAGCGATGCGATCTCGTCCATGACCTGCGCAGATGTGAGATGCGGCTGGTCGTAGCCCATGCGGCGCATGATCTCTGTGAAGATCCAGATGTCGGGCTTGGCATCACCGGGAGACTCCACAGCCTTGCGCACACGCTGCACGCGGCGCTCGGTATTGGAGAAGGTCCCCTCCTTCTCCGCATAGGAGATACCCGGGAGCACCACATCGGCGAGCATGGCGGTCTCGGTCATGAAGAGATCGTCTACCACGAAGAAGTCGAGCGCCTCGATGCCCTCGATCACATGCGTGATGTTCGGATCGGTGCGAACCTGGTCTTCACCGAAGATGAACAGGCCCTTGATCTTGCCCTCGCTGGCCGCGTGGAAGACCTCGGTTGCCCACAGGCCCTTCTCCTTGGGCAGCTCCACGCCCCATGCCTGCTCGAACTTGGCCATGACATCGGAGTTGCTGATCTTCTGGTAGCCGGGGAAGTCGCCCGGGGTGGCGCCCATGTCGCATGCGCCCTGCACGTTGTTCTGGCCGCGCAGCGGGTTGACGCCGCAGCCGGGCCTCCCAAGCTTGCCGCAGAGCAGCGCCATGTTCGACATAGCCATGACGCCTTCCGTGCCGCTGGAATGCTCGGTGACGCCGAGGCAGTAGATGATGGGAGCCGTCTTGGCGGTCGCGTACATGACAGCGGCGGCATGCAGGTCGTCAGCGTCGATGCCGCAGATATGAGCCACGCGCTCGGGCGTGTACTCGCGCACCATGTCCGCGAACTCGGCGTAGCCCTCGGTTCTCTGGGAGATGAAGGGCCAATCGATGAGGCCCTCGTTGATGATGATGTTGCACATTCCAGCAGAGAATGCGACGTTGGTGCCGGGGTTGAGCTTGATGTGGATGTCCGCCTTGGAGGCCAAGCCGATGTCGCGCGGGTCGACAACGATGAGCTTGGCACCGTTCTCGACGGCCTCGCGGATCTGCATGCCCACAACAGGGTGTGCTTCCTCGGGGTTGGAGCCGACAAGCATGATCACGTCGACATCATGGGTGACGTCGTAGATGGGGTTGGTCATGGCGCCGGAGCCGAGCGTGCGAGCCAAACCGGCAACAGAGGGGCCGTGGCAGACGCGGGCGCAGTTGTCCACGTTGTTCGTGCCAAAGGCCACGCGCGCCATCTTCTGCAGCATGTAGCAGTCCTCGTTGGTGGAGCGGCTGCAAGCGAAGGCGGCCAGGCTCTCCGGGCCGAACTCGGCCTTGAGCTGGGAGAACTTGGTGGCAACGAGGTCGAGCGCCTCGTCCCAGCTGGCCTCCTCGAACTCTCCCGTCTCATGGTTCTTGATGAGCGGGGTGGTGAGGCGATCAGGCGACTGGACGAAGTCGAAGGACGCGCTGCGGCCCTTGACGCAGAGGCGGCCGCGGTTGGCGGGGCCGTCCGCTGCCTCGACGTCGACGATCTTGCCGTTCTTGACCACCAGCTTGAGCTGGCAGCCCGTTGCGCAGTGAGGGCAGGTGGTCAGCGTCTTGGAGACCTCCCACTCGAGGTAGTCCTTGCGGCGCTTCTCCGTGATGGCACCGGTGGGGCAGGCGGCAGCACAGCAGCCGCAGGACTCGCAGCTGGTGGCATCCCAGTTGGAGCCGAAAGGTGCCATGATGGTCGTCATCAGGCCTTTCTTTCCCGTGCGCAAGGTATGATTGTACGCCATCTTATTGCACGCACTCACACAGCGTTGGCACTTGATGCACTTGTTGGGGTTGAAGCTCAGGAAGGGGTTGGAATCGCGCACCGGCTTGACTGCAGGCAGCGGCTCCCCCGTGGGAGAGTCGACATCGTATTCGACGAAGAGCGTCTGGAGCTGGCAGGCGCCGGTCTTCTCGCACTTCATGCAGTCCTCGAGCTTTGAGAGGCAGTGCTTGTCGAAGATCATCTGAAGGGCCATGCGGCGCGCGGCGACTACCTTATCGGACTTGGTGAGGATGGACATGCCCTCCCAGCAAGGGGTGTTGCAGGATGAGACGAGGTTGTCCTGACCCTCGACCTCGACCACGCAGACACGGCAGGAGCCGATCTCGTTGACGCCGGGGAGGTAGCAGAGGGTGGGGACCTCGACGCCTGCCATAGTGCAGACGGAGTGCACGGTCATGCCCTCGACCGCCTTCAGCGGGCGGCCGTCGACGGTGACGTCGATCAACTTGGGTGCGCTAGACATACTGGATCCTCCCTCCCTCGGTGATGCCGATGCCATAGTGGTCGCAGCGCAGGCAGCGCCCGCATTCCTGCTGCAGCTCCTCCTTGCTCATGCAGCCCTCGATGGCGCAGAAGTCGTTCTTGCGCTCGCGCGCGAGGCGCTCGGGCACCTCGACGCGGCCGTAGGGCGTGCGGTCATTGGGCTTGGGAGCGGGAACAACGGCATCGATGTTGAGCGTGTGGTTGTATCCCAGGTAGTTGTCGATGTTGCGAGCTGCCACCTTGCCGGCGCCGACGGCCTTGATAACCGTGGCAGTGCCGTGCTGGCAATCGCCGCCGACGAAGACGTTGTCAAAGCCCGGGGCCTTGAGGTGCTCATCGGCAACAAATAGCGTGCGGTTTGCCTGCATGCCAAACTCCTCGAAGGGCTCGGAGATGATGGCCTGGCCCACGGCGAGCAAGATGACGTCCGCCTCGACGCGCTGTTGGGGCTTTGCGGCGTCCACAGGGGCAGGGCGGCCGCGCTTGACTGCCGAGATGTACTGGGGCTGGGTGATGAGGGCGGTGCAGTGACCAGACGCATCGACCTCGATGGAAGCGGGGCTCTGCAGGGTCATCATCTCGACGCCCTCCTGCATGGCGCCCTCGATCTCCACACGCAGCGCGGTCATGTCCTCGACGCGACGGCGATACACACAGGTGACGCTCTCTGCGCCGGCGCGCACGGCAGTGCGACAGCAGTCCATGGCCACGTTGCCTCCGCCGATGACGACGACCTTCTGGCCGGTGAAGTCGGGCATCCACTCACCATCGCCGATCCTGCCGAGCAGGTCGACGGCAGAGGAGACGCCTTCGGCATCGATGTTGTCGAGCCTGAGCGACTTGCCGCCCTGGGCACCGATGGCAACGTAGACGGCATCGTAGTCAGCGGCGATCTGAGTCATCTTGGCAGCATCGACCGGAGTCTCGTACTCGACGGTGATGTCGCCTGCGCCGAGGATGGCGCGAAGGTCCTGGTCGAGGCGCTCGCGCGGGAAGCGGTAGGCGGGAATGCCGTAGCGCATCATGCCGCCGAGCTTCTTGCGCGCCTCGAAGACGGTGACGCTGTGGCCCATGAGGGCGCTGAAGTAGGCGCATGTCATGCCGCTGGGGCCGCCGCCGATAACGGCGATGCGCTTGCCGGAAGCCGGCAGCGGCTCAGGCGTGGAGACGCGGTCGGCCGCGAGGGCGTCGACGGCCGCCTTCTTGATGCCGCGGATGTTGATGGGGGCGTCGATCATGGTGCGGCGGCAGCGCCCCTCGCAGGGATGCTCGCACACCAGGGCGCAAGCCGTCGGGAAGGGGTTGTCCTTGCGGATGACCTGGACGGCCCCGGCATAGTCGCCCGCAGCTGTGCAGGCGATGTAGCCAGGGACATTGACGTGGGCGGGGCAGAGCGCCTCGCAGGGGACCTTCTGACCGATGTCGTCACTGCAGAAGTGCGAGTCGATATGGGCGGTGAACTCGTCTGCGAAGAGCTCCATGGCCTCCAGGACGTCTGAGCCGGTCTTGTAGCCGATGACGCAGTCGCTGGTGTCACGGATCTGGGCGGCCAAGGTGCGGACGAGCTCGAGGTCCTGGACGGTGGCCGCGCAGTCGCGGATGCGGGTCAGGACGGCGGCGAGCTGGGGCAAGCCGTCACGGCACGGCACGCACTTGCCACAGGTCTGGCTGGCACAGAGCTCAACGTGCGCAGTCACCATCGCAATGGGGCATGTCCCCGGCGGAACAGCTTCCAAGCGCAGTTTTGTCGCTTCTGCAAACGCACCGATGCGCGCGTCTGCAAGCGACGACGGTTTGACGGATAGCATGGTCACAAGCACCTCCTCATAGTGCTTCACGAACGATTCTGCGTTCCTCTTTCTTTTATTTGATTACAAACACGCAAAGTGTACGCGATTGCATGTCAGCACGCGCCCAACCAATCGCCGAGAGCCACCGCTTATTGTTTCAATTATGTTAATAATCCTTCCAACGCTTCTCCATGGGGCCTGTCCCCTTGCATGCGCGAACGCGGGGCCTGTCCCCACATGTCTCCGCGGGGCCTCATCCGCGGGGCCTGTCCCCATATGCGCATGCGCTCTGCGTATTTCCCGGGGCCTGTCCCCTCCTGGATCCCCTCCTGGAAGCTCGGGGCCTGTCCCCTCTTAACAGCACTCAATATCGATAGCACCAGATCCGAACCAGATCCGCACTTGCAGGACAGAAGCCGTACTGGATGAAGGGAGTCGACCACTTCGTCGCCTCCCCGGCAGCCAACCACGTGAATGATGCGCTATACTCCCCCTTTGC
>JBJEHM010000122.1:0-7284 GCA_051876075.1 Coriobacteriales bacterium | reverse complement strand
GCTCACCAAGCAGTTCGGAGCCCGCAAGGCGGTCGACAACCTGAGCTTCGAGCTGCCGCAGGGTGCGTTCCTCAGCGTGTTCGGCCCCAACGGCGCCGGCAAGACCACCCTCATGCGCATGCTCGCCACCCTGGCGCGCCCCAGCGCGGGCACGCTGCAGGTCTGCGGCATCGACGCGCTCGAGGAGCCCGAGGCCCTGCGCAGCCGCGTGGGCCTCGTGTCCCACAGCCCCATGCTCTACCCGGACCTCACGGCAGAGGAGAACCTCGCCTTCTACGCCAAGCTCTACGGCGTGCCCAACCCGCAGCAGCGGGCGGGCGAGCTGCTGGCAGCCGTGGGCCTCAAGAGCCGCCGCCTGGACCGCGTCAAGACCTTCTCGCGCGGCATGACGCAGCGCTGCTCGATCGCCCGCGCGCTGGTGAACAGCCCCCAGCTCGTGCTGTTGGACGAGCCCTACTCCGGGCTGGACCCGCACGCCGCCGCAGAGCTGGACGCCCTCATCGCCTCCATACGCCCGGGGCGCAGCTTCGTCATGGTGAGCCACGACCTGGACAAGGGCCTGCAGCTGGCAAGCCACGTGCTCGTCATGGAGCGCGGCAGGCAGGCGCTCTTCCGGCCAGCCGCGGGCTGCAGCGCCGCCGAGCTGCGCGCGGCCTGCACCCAGGCGGTGGGAGGCGGTGCGGCATGAGCAGGCGCAGCGAAAGCGGCGCGCCCAGCGCCTTCTCCCAGTACCGCGCGCTGCTGGCAAAGGACCTCAAGCGCGAGTTCCGCACGCGCGAGATGCTCGTCTCCATGGGCGTCTACGCGCTGCTGGTGATCGTGGTCTTCGGCGTGGCGCTGAGCTTTGCGCGCCCCGGCGATGCCTTCCTGGAGATCAGCGGCGGCCTTCTGTGGTCGCTCATCGTCTTCACCAGCCTGCTGGGCCTCAACCGCTCGTTTTCCGCCGAGCAGGACAACGGCTGCATCGAGGGCCTGCTTCTGGCCCCGATCGACCGCGGCGTGGTGTTCCTCGCCAAGGCAAGCTCCAACCTGCTCTTCCTGCTGCTGGTGGAGCTCGTAGCCGTGCCGCTGTTCTGGGTCTTCTTCGCCTCGTTTGCCACCCCGGCAGCCAGCGCGCCGCTCATGGTGTTGCCGCTGCTGCTGGGCTCCGCGGGCATCGCCGGCATCGGCACCCTGCTCTCCACCATCACCGCCTGCACGCGCGGCAAGGACGTCATGCTGGCGCTGCTCTTCGTGCCGATAGTCTTCCCGCTGCTCTACGCCTGCGTGGGCGCCACGACGGGCTGCATCGCCGGCGGCGGGCTGCTCGAAGGCCTGGCGCGCTCGCTTGCGATGGCAGGCGGCTACGACGTCATCATGCTCGCGCTGTCCTGGGTTCTGTACGACTTCGTCATCTCGTAAGGGAGAGGTGCTCTTATGGCTAAGACACACGCGCCCAAGCTGCCCGAGTGCGGCCAGTGGCCGGACAAGCTGGTCCCGGCGCTGCTCGCGGCAGGCCTCATCGCCAGCTTGGCGGGCTTCCTGGCGGCCTTCCTCACGGTGCCGCCCGTCAACGGCGCCAGCGTGGACGGCGCCGCGCTCATCGGCGGCCAGATGGTGACCAGCAAGCTGCTCATATCGCAGAAGATCTTCTTCTTCCACATGCCGGTGGCCATCGTGAGCTTTGCCGCGCTGTGCTTTGCCGCGTACTACAGCGCGCGCTACCTCATGGCGCGCAGCGAGCGCTTTGACACCTGCGCCCGCACGGCCATGGAGATCGCCCTGCTCTTCGTGGCGCTCACCATGGTGACCGGCGAGATGTGGACGCGCTTCGAGTGGGGCGTGTGGTGGACCTGGGACCCGCGCCTGACCACCTACCTGGTGCTCATGCTCATCGTCATCGCCTACATGGTGATGCGCGGCATGGTCGACGAGCCGGAGCGCCGCGCGGCGTTTTCCGCCGTGGTGTCCATCGTCGCCTTCGTCGACGTGCCCATCTGCCTGCTCGTCACCCGCATGATCCCCTCGTCCCTGCACCCGGTGGTGCTGCGCGAGGGCGGCATGACGGGAGAGATGGGGCTGTGCTTAGGCCTGTGCATGCTGGGCTTCTGCTGCCTGGGCTTTGCGCTGTACCGCCTGCGCTTTGGGCAGCTGAGGCTGGAGCAGCGCGTGGCGGCGGCCAGGGAGCAGCTGGAAGAGGAGTAGGCAGCGCGGCGCTGCAAGGGCAGCCCGCTTGACCTGAGGATCAGACGCGCGCTCAAGCGCGAGATGAGGAGAGAGACCATGGACCCCGTACTCGCAGAGATCTACAGCACCATCCTGCCGAGCGCCCCCTACGTGATCGCCGCCTACGCGGTGCTGCTGGCGGTGCTCTTCGTGTTCGCGTTCGCCGTGATGCGCGGCGTGCGGCGCGCAGAGGCGCAGATGCAGCTCGTCGAGGAGGAGCTGCAGGAGCGCTCAGAGCGCGCGTCCGAGTAAGCACAGAACAGGGAGGGGCGAGCCATGAACTCCAAGGTGAAGAAGCGCATGGTCGGCGTTGGCGGCGTCATCGTCATCGTGGTCATCTTGCTGCTGGCCTTTGCAGGCGGCGGCAGCGCGGCCAAGGTCGTGAGCGTGGCCGATGCCGCAGCGGGCGGCTATGACGACAAGAAGGTCCAGGTCAGCGGCCTGGTGGTGGACAACTCGTACTCGGTGGACGCCAACGGCGCGCTGAGCTTCGACATCGCAGACGAGGGCGACGCCGCCCAGCTCACGCGCCTTCACGTGGTGTACGACAAGGGCGTGAGCTCCACCTTCGGCAACGGGGTCAACGCCATCTGCACGGGACGCATCCAGGACGGCCAGCTGGTGTGCACGGAGCTCGTGACCAAGTGCCCCTCCAAGTACGAGAGCGCCACCGAGGCCCTGAGCGTGGCCAAGCTGCGGGGCTACGAGCTTGAGAGCATGGCGGGCACCACGGTGAAGGTGGCCGGCACGGTGACCAAGCTGGGCGACGTGACCTCCAGCGTTCGCATGCAGGTCGCAGACGCCGATGGCAGCAGCGCCGTGCTCGACGTGGCGTTCACCGGGGCCCTGCCCGACGGCGTGAGCGAAGGCACTGCGGTGGTCCTGACCGGCACCCTGCAGGGCGACGCAACCTTCCTCGCCACCGAGGTCGCCCTGCAGGCTTAAAGCGCGCTAGCGGCGGCTTGGACGGTGTGCTTCATGAGGACGCTGGTGGTCACAGCACCCACGCCGCCGGGGACGGGCGTGATGGCGCCCACCAGGGGCTCGACCTCGTCAAAGCGCACGTCGCCGCAGAGCTTGCCCTTCTCCTGGTTCCAGCCAATGCCGACGTCGATGACGGTCTGTCCGGCGCTGAAGTACTCGGCGCCGATCGTCTCCATGCGGCCCGCGGCAACGACGACGATGTCTGCCTCACGCGTGATTGCGGGCGCGTCTGCCGTGCGCGTATGGCAGACAGTGGGGGTGGCGTTGGCCTGCATGAGCATCATGGCCACCGGGCGGCCCACCACCAGGCTGCGCCCGATGACCGCGGCCCGCTTGCCCTCGCAGCCGATGCCGTAATGGCGCAGGATCTCCATACAGGCAGCCGCCGTGCAGGGCGCGTAGCCTTCGCCGCTGCCGGCAAAGACCGTGGCCAGGCTGCCGCGGGTGATGCCGTCCACGTCCTTTGAGGGGCTGAGCAGGGCCTCTGCAGCTTGCTGGTCCAAGTGGCGCGGCAGCGGGCGGAACATGAGGATGCCATGGACAGCGGGGTCCTCGTTGAGGGCGACGATGGCGTCTTCCAGCTGCTGCTGCGTGCAGTCTGATGGCAGCAGCACGCGCTTCACCTCCACACCGCAGGCCTCGGCGCGCTTGAGGGCGCCGCGCTCGTACGAGAGGTCGTCGTCGCGCTCGCCCACGCGAAGGATGCCCAGGCCGGGTTGCACGCCCGCCGCTTGCAGCTGCTGCGCCTGCGCCAGCACCTCCGCGTTGATGGCCGCCGCAACATCCTTACCGCTCAAGATCATCGCCATATGTCGTCCCTACCCTTTCAGTTGGGCTTCGACTTCTGCAACAACTTTGTCAGCCTGCTCTGCGCCCTCGCTCAGCAGGCGGTCAGCGCGCTCGTCGAGCTCGGCGGCCTTGGCGCGGTCTTGCATCAGCTTGGTGTTGACGAAGACGTTGAGGCTGGCCGCACGCAGGGCACCGGCAGCGATGGCCGCGCCGCAGCCGGCATCGCTCAGCGCCAGTCGCGAGCCCTTCTGCGCGTATTCACCGCACAGCTTAATCACCTGCACGCAGCAGTCCATGATCTGCAGCGGCACCTCGCAGCACGCAACCAGGCAGCTCTCCATAACCTGCTGCTTGTGGGCGCGCTGCTCCTCTGTGTCCTTTGGCAGGCCGTAGGCAGCGGACAGCGGCACAAAGACCTCTGCGTCGCGTGCCACCAGCGCCAGTAGCTGTTCCTGCAGCTGCGCAGAGCGCTGGTTGAGGGCGAGCAGCTCTTCCTCCACATCCGCATAGCGGGGCTTGCCCACCGTGAGCGAGCCCACCATGTTGCCCAGCGCGCAGGCCACGGCGCCCACCAGGGCAGACGCTCCCCCGCCGCCAGGCGCTGGCTCCTTGGAGGCCAGCACGCTCACAAAGTCCCTGCAGCTCAAGTCGACGCTATCAGCCACGGCAGTCCTTTCTCGAAGTGCTCGGATATGCTAGTCCGTGATGTCTGCCAGGGCGGGGGCCAGAACGGGCAGCTGCTCGGCGTAGTCCGGGTGGCGCTCCAAGATGAAGCGCGCGAAGACGAGCGCGCAGACGTTGAGGGTTGCCTGGACCTGCTCTGGGTCGACGCGGGCCTCGCGGCGCTTGTTGGCCATGAGGGCGGCATCGCGTAGCTTGTGCATGGACTGGTTGATGTAGCCGTCCACCTCGAGCATCTCGCGCTCGATACCCGTGGCCTCGAAGATCTGCTTGACGTGCTTGTTGTCTACCGTGGCAGTGCCGTAGGCAAGGCGCTTGAGGTAGCGGCGGCTGTTGATGCGGGTGACGTCCACATCGGTCTTCCCGACCTGCACCAGGCAGGCGACCAGGTCCTTGAACTGGGGCTTTTCCAGCCATGAGGGGTCAAAGCCCTCAACCTGCTTGAGCTTGCGCGTGGAAACGCCGGTGATCTTGTCCTTGCCCTTTTTCTTGATGAGGTCCATCAGGCCCATGCTGCTCCCCCTTTGAGCGCGAGTAATGGAAGCATGGTAGCGCATGATCCCAGCCAGAGGCGCGCGCACTGCCATTTGCGGAGCGCTGCGCACGCATCGTGCACGGGGAGCGCTTTCCGCCGCGCAGGCAGCGCTACCATGGAGCCCGTTCCATCCCGCCACTGCACGAGGAGCGCGCGCTTGAAGGTCATCGACTGCCACTGCCATATCTACCCGGAAAAGATCGCTGCTGTGGCGGCGCAGAGCGTTGGCAAGTTCTACGACCTGGACGTCTACTCCGCGATGCCCACGGGCGACGACTTGCTGCGCTCCTGCCAGGGCACGCCCATCAGCCGCCACATCGTCCACTCCGTTGCCACCAAGCCCTCCAACGTGGAGAGCATCAACAACTTCATCGCAGAGGAGTGTCGCAGGCACCCGGAGTTTATCGGCTTTGCCACCATGCACCCAGACTACCCAGAGCCAGAGCGCGAGCTTGAGCGAGCGATGTCCCTGGGTCTCAAGGGCCTCAAGATGCACCCGGACCAGCAGCGCGTCAACGCAGACGACCCGCGCCTGATGAACATCTACCAGATCGCGGAGGGCCGCATGCCGCTCATGCTGCACTGCGGCGACCCGCGGCCGGAGGTGCAGTTCTCGCACCCCTCGCGCGTGAAGAAGGTGCTGCAGGCCTTCCCCAAGCTGGTGGTCGACGCCGCGCACCTGGGCGGCTGGGGCGTGTGGGACAAAGCCGTCGAGCTGCTGAACTGCGAGCGCTGCTACTTCGACGTCTCCAGCACCCTGGCCTTCCTGCAGTCAGAGGAGCTACGCCGCATCGTGCGCCGCTACGGCGCAGAGCGCGTGATGTTCGGGTCAGACTTCCCCATCTGGAGCCCGCAAAAGGAGCTGGAGACCCTGCTCGCCGCTGGCTTCAACAGCAGCGAGCTCGAGCTGATGCTTTCCGCCAACTGCGAGCGCTATCTGCGCCAGGAGTACTAGCGGCTGCAAGCCTGTTGGCCGCAAGCATGTTGGCCGCAAACGTGCGGTTGACGGTGTCTTGTGTCCTCAAAAGCGCGGTTGACGGTAGATGTAAAAGTAGCGGTACCGTCAGACGTCATTTTGGGGACACTCAACACCGTCAACCGCGCTTTTGCGGCCACAGCTCGCGGTGCAGAGCAGGCGAGGGCGCATCGGCAGATGCCAACAGGACACTACTCCAGGGCGCGGACACTCTTGGGGAGCGCGATGGCGAGGCCCAAAGCGATGATGAAGAGGCCGTCTATGGAGAAGAAGGCAGCGGTGCCCGTTGCTTGGGCAATCACACCGCCCAGTGCGGTGCCCACAGGGATTGCCAAGCCGTTCATAGCCGTGAGCAGGCCCATCACGCGCCCGAGCTTGTCTTCTGCGATGTTCTTCTGCAGCAGCGTCATGAGAGGGGCGTTGAACCACGCGCAGGCGATTGCCAGCACGCCGATGCACGCCACGAACAGCCAGTAGCCGTCCCGTGGGATGAAGCCGCTGGCAAAGGCCGCAACGCCCACTACCAGCGACGCCAGTATGATGACGCGAGCCAGCTTGCGCGTGGGGTTGACCGCCATGAGCAGCAGCGCGCCCACCAGCATGCCCGCTCCCATCACGGCAGCCAGCAGCGAGGCGGCAAAGCCGTCGCCACCAAAGTGGCTGGAGACCATGAGCGGCAGCAGCGAGTCGATGGGCCCGTAGGCGAGCATCCCCAACGCCACCCCGATGGTGAGGATGAGCAGGCCGCGCTGCGTGGCAAGTGCGCTCACGCCTTCGCCCAGGCTCTTGAGCACGCCGGCTTGCGCCGTGGGGGCAACGTAGGGCAGCTTGGCGAGCAACATGGTGGTCACTGCGGCGGTTGCGCCAACAACGCCCAAGGCCAGCGAAGCCTGCAGCCCAAAGCTGACGTAGAGCAAGATGCCCAGCGCCGGCGCGGCGATCATCGAGATGCTGCCGAGCAGGGTGTCCATGGTGTTCACGCGCATGAGATGGCGCTCCGGCACCAGCAGCGGCATCGTGGCATTGAAGGCCGGCGCGCGGAAGCCCGAGACAACGCCCCAGGTGCCGCAGTAGAGCGCGACGGCACCAAAGCTGGGCCCCGCAAACAGCACCC
>JBJEHM010000121.1:0-7339 GCA_051876075.1 Coriobacteriales bacterium | reverse complement strand
AAGCTCGAGACAAGCGGTCTTGCGGCTCAACCCGAGATTTCTCCACTACGGCGCTAATCGCGCCTCCGGTCGAAATGACGGCCTGGGGCGTCCACTAGCTTCATTTTGATCTAACAGTGCCCAAAAAAGCTCCCGGCAGCGCACCTGGCTGCCGGGAGCTGTGGGTTTGGAGTTGTTGCGCGCCGAGAAGCTACTGCTTGACGGATGCGTAGAACTTGGACTCCGGGAAGACCTCGCGCAGGGTGAGGTTGCGGGGGCCGAACTGGAGGTCGATGAACTCGCCCACGGTGGGAACCAGCTCGGAGGCGTCCACGTAGTGGCCCTTCTCGTTCAGCTGGTCTGTGTACTGCACGCGCCAGTAATGCTCGTTGCAATCGGTGATGTAGTAGACGGTGCCGTCGCCGATCTCGATGTACACAGCGTGCTCGGCGCCAAGATACTTGGTGAGCTCCTCGAAGGTGATGTTCAGGGGCTCCTCTGCCTTGATACCCATTTTCGGCTCCTTTACTAGGGGACCAAACTCTATGAGGTAACTATACGCTAACACTCGCCGTTTAGGCGCAGGCTTGGGAGGCTATTTGCCGCTTTGCGGTTCTTTCATGCGGCGAAGCAGCACCCGCGCCCGCTGGACCAAAAGACACGCATCCGCGCGTGCCGCAGCCAAGCGGGCGGCGGTGCGGGTATCCTTGATAGCACACAGGGCGAACAGGAGGGGCACCCATGAGCTACATAGTCTGCGTGTGCGGGGGCAGCGGCAGCGGCAAGTCGACCTTCACGGGCAGGCTGCTGCAGGAGCTGGGCCCCAGCGCCGCCTTCATATCCCACGACGACTACTACAAGCACACCCCCGGCATGACGCCAGCGCAGCGCGCCGCCTACAACTTCGACGTCCCCGCCGCGCTCGACACGCAGCTGCTGGTGGAGCACGTCGCACAGCTGCGCGCCGGGCAGGCAGCGCAGATCCCCGTCTACGACTTCTGCACCCAGGAGCGCCTGCCGCAGACCCGCACCGTGGAGCCCGTTCCCGTGGTGGTGGTCGAGGGCATACTCGTCATGGCAGACGAAGACCTCATGCGCCAGGTGGACCTGAGCATCTACATAGACGTGGACGAGCCCACGCGCCTAGAGCGCCGCCTGCGCCGCGACTGCCAAGAGCGCGGGTGGAGCCTGGAGAACGCGCAAAGCAACTACGAGCAGATCGTGCGCCCCGCCCACCTGCAGTATGTGGAGCCGGCGCGCGCCAAAGCGAACATCGTCCTCAATGACGCCCTGGACGCCGCCGCTCTGCAGGTGCTCGCCGCCGGCATCCGCGCCGCCGCCGGCTGCTAGTCTGCGATCTTGCTCAGGAAGGAGCGCAGGCGCTCGGTCTTGGGGTTGGTGATGAGCTCCTCTGCGGGGCCCTCCTCTGCGATCACGCCGTCCGACATGAAGATGATGTGGTCGGCGACGTCGCGCGCAAAGCCCATCTCGTGCGTGACGATCACCATGGTCATATGCTCGGCCGCCAGCGCGCGGATGACCTTGAGCACCTCCTGGGTGAGCTCGGGGTCGAGCGCTGAGGTGGGCTCGTCGAAGAACAGCACCTCGGGGTTCATGCACAGAGCGCGGGCGATGGCCACGCGCTGCTGCTGGCCGCCAGAGAGCTCGCAGGGAACCATGTTCTCCTTGCCCTCGAGCCCCATCTTGGCGATGAGCTGGCGCGCCTGGGCCTCGACCTCTGCCTTGGGGCGCTTCTGCACGCGGATGGGCGCGTCCATGATGTTCTTGAGCACCGTGTAGTGCGGGAAGAGGTTGAAGTTCTGGAACACCAGGCCAAAGCGCATCTTGGCCTGCTGGAGGGTCTTCTTGTCCGCATAGCGGGAGGCGCCGCCGTCTTCGCAGCTGGCCACGGTCAGGTCGCCGTAGCTCAGGCTGCCGCCGTCGAGAGTCTCGAGCAGCGTGGCGCAGCGCAGCAGGGTCGACTTGCCGCCGCCAGAAGGGCCGATGACGGCCACGACCTGGCCCTCGCGCACGTCGAGCGAGATGTCCTTGAGGACCTGGTTGCTCCCAAAGGCCTTCTGCGCGTGCTCGAGCTTGAGCAGGGAGGGGTGCTCTTCTGCCGCGGCGGGCGCGGCACATGCGGTGTTAGTCATGGTAGTAGCTCAGCTTCTTCTCGATACGGCCCAAGACGAACTCCACCACCAGGGTGAAGCACCAGTAGATCGCTGCGGCTATGAGGTAGGGCAGCATGCTCACCTGGCTTGCCGCGATGGCCTTGGCCTGCGTGAACATCTCCATCACGCCCAGCACGAAGGCGAGCGAGGTGTCCTTGATGAGGGCGATGACCTCGTTGCCCATGGCGGGCAGGATGCGCTTGATCACCTGCGGCAGCACGATGAACATGAAGGTCTGCACCGGGGTGTAGCCCAGCACCTGCGCGGCCTCATACTGCCCGCGCGGGATGCTCTGGATGCCGGAGCGATATATCTCTGCAAAGTAGGCGGCGTAGTTGAGGATGAAGCCGATGGCGCAGGCGGTGAACTTCCAGTCAGAGGCAAGCTGCATGCCAAAGACGTAGTACGGGACGAACATCCACGCCATGAGCTGCAGCATGAGCGGCGTGCCGCGTAGCACGCTGATGTAGAAGCGCGCCACCAGCGCCAGCGGTTTGAACGAGCTCATGCGCGCCAGGGCCACCAGCACGCCCAGCGGGAGCGCGCCCACCAGGGTGATGACGAAGATCTGCATCGTCATACCCAAGCCGCTGAGCAGCAGCTGCATCATCACCGAGAGCTCCATGCCCTCTCCCTCCTTGTCGAAGCCGCGAGCTTTCCCTCATGCGGTGGCCGTTGTGCTCGGCAGCGCCGCACGGCGAAAAGCTCACCCTCGTAATCGCGCGAAGCGGCGGACCGCGGAACGCCCCGCAGCCCGCCGCACATCGCGTTGTCTACGCGCAGTTCTCAGAAGCTGCGCTGGAGCTTAGTCGAGCACCCAGTTCTCGTAGGACATGCCCTGGTCTGCGTACTTCTCGCACAGCTCCTTGACCTTGCCCTCGTCGTTGAGCTTGCGCAGGTCCTCGGTGACCACGGCGGCAAGAGCTGCGCCCTCGTCGCCCAGCAGGAAGCCAACGCCGTAGTGCTCTTCGGAGAGGGTCTCCTCGAGCTGCTCGAAGGCATCGGGCTTGGCTGCCATCTGGTAAGCGGCGATGGAGAGGTCGCAGGCAACAGCGTCAACGGCGCCGGACTCGAGCTGCATGAAGGCGTTGTTGTAATCGGCGATGGTCTGCAGCTCCTTGAAGGTGTCTGCGACGGCCTTCTGGTCGCCCTGCAGCACCTCAAGCGCAGCGGAGCCCTTCTGGGTCAGGACGATCTTGCCCTCGAGGTCTGCCAGCGCAGCGATGCCGGCGCCCTTCTTGGTGACAACGACCTGCGCGTTGATCATGTAGGGCTCGGTGAAGGAGTACTTGTCCTCGCGGCCCTCGATGGTGAAGCCGTTCCAGATGCAGTTGATGGTGCCGGCACCCAGCAGGGCGTCCTTGGAGTCCCAGTCGATGGGCTCGGCCTGGAACTTCCAGCCCTCGAGCTCGCAGACGGCCTGGGCCAGGTCGAGGTCGAAGCCGGTGTAGGAGCCGTCGTCGGCGACGTAGCCGTAGGGCGGGTACTCGGCGTCAAAGCCAACCACCAGGGTGTCGAGGCTGACCTCGGAGCCGGCAGCGGGCTTCTCTTCCTTCTTCTCTCCGCCGCAGCCAGCCAGGCCAAGAGCAGCGGTTGCGGCAACGGCGGCAGATGCGCCCAGGAAGCCGCGGCGAGTCATGTTCTTCATAGCAGTTCCTCTCCCTCGAGATGATGTAGCGCTCTACCACGCTAAAGTGCTGTGCATTATACGCCTGTGACACAGGGGCGCAAGCTGGCAGCGGTGCTGCAGCGGCAAGGGAGGGGCAGGCTGCGGCCGCTAGCGCAGGAAGAGCCGCACCAGGCGCTCCTTGGCGGCGGAGTAGGGTTGGTAGCGCATGGGCAGGTCGAGCCCGCCCTTCTTCAGCACGCTCTTGGTGTGCGAGAAGGTCTCAAAGCTCTTGCGCCCGTGGTAGCTCCCCATGCCGCTGTTGCCCACGCCGCCAAAGCCCATCTTGCTCGTGGCAATGTGAACGATGGTGTCGTTTATGCAGCCGCCGCCAAAGGGCACGTGGCGCATGAAGCGCTCCTGCAGCTGCCGGCTGTTGCTGAAGAGGTAGAGCGCAAGCGGCTTTTCGTGTGCCTTGACAAAGGCCTCCGCCTCCTCCGGGCTGCTCACCTCCAGCACAGGGCAGATCGGGCCGAATATCTCCTCCCCCATCACGGCGTCGTCTTCGGTGACGCCGGTCATGATGGTGGGCTCGATCTTGAGGGCCTGCTCGTCGCAGCGGCCGCCGTAAACCACCTTGGCCGGGTCGATGAGCCCGCGCACGCGCTCGAAGTGCTTGCGGTTGACGATCTTGCCGTAGTCGGGGTTGGCCAGGGCGTCGCTGCCGTACATGGCGGCGGTCTTCTCCTTCAGCAGCTCTACAAAGCGGTCGTGCACGCTGCTCTCGCACAGCACGTAGTCAGGCGCGATGCAGGTCTGTCCCACGTTGAGCCACTTGCCAAAGGCCAGGCGGGTGGCGGCCAGCTCAAGGTTGTAGTCCGCGCAGATGATGCAGGGGCTCTTGCCGCCCAGCTCCAGGCTCACCGGGGTGAGGAAGCGGCTCGCCTTCTCCATGACCAGCTTCCCCACGGCGGGGCTGCCGGTGAAGAAGATGTAGTCCCAGCGCTGCTCCAGCAACAGGGAGTTCTCCTCGCGCCCACCCAGGATGCAGGTGACGTGCCCAGGGTCAAAGGCCTCCTCGACGAGCTGGGCGATCACAGCGGAGGTAGCCGGGCTGTAGGCACTGGGCTTGAGCACGCAGACGTTGCCGGCGGCCACCGCACCGATGACCGGCTCGATGCTGAGAAGGAAGGGGTAGTTCCACGGGCTCATGACCAGCACCTGGCCGTAGGGCTCCGGCACGGTGCGATAGCTGCTGGGGAAGTTTGCGAGGTCGGGCAGGACGCGCTTGGGCTTGGCCCAGGCGCGGATGTGCTTGAGCTGGTAGGTCAGCTCGGCCAGGGTCAGGCCCAGCTCGCACATGTAGCCTTCAAAGGCAGACTTGCCCAGGTCCTGCGTGATGGCGGCCTCTATCTCTGCCTCGCGGCGGCGGATGACGGCCTCGAGCTTGTGCAGCGCCTGTATGCGGTAGCTCGGGTCGATGGTGATGCCGCTGTCGAAGAACGCGCGCTGGCGGCGGCAGACTGCGTCGACATGTTCTTGCGTGGCCATCTTGGGGCTCCTTGTCTTCTTGATGCGGGCGGTCTGCGCGCGGACTGGCGGGCGAGGCTACGCCATCACCTTGCGGTAGATCTCCTGCAGCTCGGTGGCGTCCATGAGCATAGGCACAGGGTACAGCGGATTGCACTCGACATCCGCCTTGCACGCCATGGAGGCGATGTCCTCCTCGCGTATCCCCTCGAGCTTCTCCGGAATGCCCATCGACGCGTTGAGCTGGCGGAACCACTGGATGAAGGTGCGGCTGGCCTCTTCGTCGCTGCTGGACTGCGGGGCAACGCCGCTCTTGCGCGCCAGCTCTCCCAGGCGGCTGCGGCAGGAGGGGCCGTACATCTCGAGCACGTAGGGGCATATCACCGCGTTGGCCAGGCCGTGGGGCGTGCCGTACTGGCCGCCCAGGCTGTGCGCCACACCGTGGACATAGCCCACATAGCTCTTGGAGAACGCCAGCCCGGCGCGGTTGGCGGCATGGAGCATGGCCTGGCGGGCCTCTTGGTTGGAGGGCTCGTCGTAGGCGAGCTTGAGGTAGCGGCGGATGAGGCTCACGGCCTCCACCGCACAGGCGCGGGTCTCTTTAGTGGTGCTGCGGCCGATGTATGCCTCCGTGGCGTGGACCAGGGCATCCATGCCGGTGGTGGCGGTGATGTGCTTAGGCAACCCTGCCGTCACGCGCCAGTCAAGCACGGCGTAGCTGGGAATGAGCGGAAAGTCGTTAATGGGGTACTTGTAATGGGTGTCTCCGTCTGTGATGACAGCGGCCAGGGTGGTCTCGCTGCCAGTCCCCGCCGTGGTGGGCACGGCAACGAGCAGCGGCGTCTTCTTGAGGACCTTGAGGATGCCGCGCATCTTGGGGATGGGCTTGTTCGGGCGGGCGATGCGCGCTCCGGTTGCCTTGGCGCAGTCCATGGAGCTTCCGCCGCCAAAGGCGATCAGGCAGTCGCAGCCCTCCTGGAGATAGAGCACGCGGGCGGCTTCGACGTTGGCGATGGTGGGGTTGGGGACCACGTCGTCAAAGACGCGAAAGCCCAGGCCCTCCGCTTCCAGCGCCTCTTTGAGGCCGTCGAGCAGACCCAGGCCGTGCACACCTTTGTCAGTGACGATGAGGGGGCGATGCAGGCCGCGCTCGCGCAGCATGCGGGCGGCGTCCTCGACGCTTTTGAGGACCTGCGGGTCGCGGTAGGGCAAGAACGGCAGCGCTGCGCGCAGGGCAAGCTGGAAGGCACGGCAGTATGCAGAGCGAAGAGCGTTCAAGAAGACACCTCTGGGATGATTGGGATGTGGGGGAAACTTAGTTTGACTAACAAACAGCCGGTATCATACACGCCGCTCCCCCGCCGAACAGCTCCCCCAGCTAGTTTGCGCAAGAAACGAGCTGTGGACGCAGAGTTCAAGCCTCGGTCGCCCCTTGTCTTCGCAGCCAGGAATTCCTGGCGGCCAGTGCGGCGGCGTGACTGCAGGGTCGAGGAGGCAGGGAATTCCTGGCGTCCCGAGTGACGCCGCATCCGCAAAGAATGGACGCTAGGAATGCCTAGCGTCCTCTCTCACCTTGGTCACCCTCTGTCTTCACAGACAGGAATTCCTGGCGACATGTTCGAGCCCTGATTGCTCCTTGTCCTCACAGCTAGGAATTCCTGGTGTGGAACACAGTTTGTAGATTGCAGGATGGACGAAGCCGGGAATTCCTAGCTGGGGGGTTTGCCTCGCGAGCGAGGTTCTGGCGAAGCTAGGAATGCCTAGCGATGGGTTCGAGCCCCTCTGGGAGGGCTTTCAACAAGAAAGGCCGCTTCTGCAGCGGCCCCGTTGAAATCTATGGTGGAGGTAAGGGGGCTCTGCGCGCATTCGCTTCGCGAATCCGCCCCCTCCGGCCGGCTGAGCCGGCCTACGGGTGTTCGGGCTACAAACGCGCCACCGGCGCGTTTGCTTGACGCCCTCACTCTCCCGGGGTTCGAGCCCCCTTACCTCTTTGAAAAAATCGAGTAGGAGGCGCGTCGTTAATCGGCGCGCCGTCCTCTCACGACACCGT
>JBJEHM010000120.1:0-1836 GCA_051876075.1 Coriobacteriales bacterium | reverse complement strand
TATCCCGACTCATCCTTCTATAGACAACACGAGCGAAGAGCTGGAAAGCTGACAAGCTTTTCTACATCGGTGGGAATATGCGGAGATATGCGGGGCTGCGGTGGAGATCCTGGACCAAGCCGGTCTGAGAGGAGCGCCGCATGTACAGCGTCGAGCAGCGCGAGGCAGCCGTAGAGCTGCTCATTAAGAACAACTACGACTACTCCCGTACCGTTGGAATGCTCGGGTATCCCAACGAGAGCACGCTTCGCTTTTGGTTGAGGCAGCACGAGCACTCGTCCGAGATTCCGGAGGAGCGCATGCACATCAAGGGCAGGTACACAGGGGAGCAGAAGAGGACGGCGGTCGAGTACTACCTGAAGCACGACAAGAGCGCCGGCGAGGTCGTCAGGATGCTCGGCTACCCTTCTGCCCAATGCTTGCTCAACTGGGTCGACGAGCTTGCGCCAGGTGCGCGCTCTGCCCGCGCCGAGCAGGGCAACAACAGCCTCAGCTTTGAGGACAAGGCCGCCGCAGTCGTTGTCGTCGGAGAGAAGAGGTGCCGGCCCAAGGAGGTCGCTGAGAAACTAGGCGTCTCCAGGGAGGCCCTCTACAATTGGAGGAAACAGCTCCTAAGCACTACGGCAGGTGACAGCGTGACGAAGGAAGACGAGGGCGCGTCGTTGGAAGAGCTCGAGGCTCAGGTCTCCGCGCTCAGGGTCGAGGTCCGCGCCCTGGAGCTCCAGAAGGCGATCCTCGAGGGCACCCTCGAGATAGTAAAAAAAGACCCGGGCACCGACCCGAAACGGCTATCAAACGCGGAGAAAGCGGAGCTCGTGAACAGCCTGAGGGGTGAGTGGAAGCTGCGCGAGCTGCTGGAGGCCGTCGACATGGCCAAGAGCAGCTACGAGTACGCGGTCCACGCCCTCGAGAGGGGCGAGAGCGAGTCCCGCGCAGCTGCCAGGCAGGCCGTCGTCGCCGCCTTCGAGGAGGCCGGCGGCAAGTACGGCTACAGGCGCGTCCTCAAGGCGATCGACGCCGGCGACGGCCCCCATGTCGGGGAGTGGACCGTGCGCAGCATCATGAGGGAGGAGGGGCTCTCGGGGAAGGCCTCGAAGAAGAAGCGCAGGTACAGCTCGTACGAGGGCGAGACCTCCGAGGCGCCGGAGAACCTGCTCAGAAACGAGGACGGCACGCACGACTTCCGCGCCGACGCACCCAACGAGACCTGGGTGACAGACGTCACGGAGTTCGCCATCCCCGAGGGCAAGGTCTACCTGAGCCCGATCATCGACTGCTTCGACGGGATGCCGCTGAGCTGGACGATATCCACCTCGCCGAACGCGGAGATGGCGAACTCTTCCCTGCTTGGGGCATGCGAGTGGCTCGGGGAGGGCGACAGCCCCGTGGTCCACAGCGACCGCGGCTGCCACTACCGCTGGCCCGGCTGGATAGCGATCTGCGAGGAGAAGGGGCTCGTGAGGTCGATGTCGAGGAAGGGCTGCAGCCCGGACAACGCGAGGGCCGAGGGCTTCTTTGGCAGGCTCAAGGTAGAGTTTTTCTACGATGTTGACTGGAGCGGCGTGAGCATCGAACAGTTCACCGAGATGCTCGACGCGCACCTGAGGTGGTATCGTGAGAAGAGGATCAAGAGCGACCTAGGCTACAAGAGCCCCATGCAGTACCGCAGGGACCTGGGTCTGCTCGCAGCGTAGGAAGCCGGTCCAGGATCTCCACCGCAGCCCCTGCGGAGAATTCATGCCTTCACAAAACTTCCACAAATTGTTAATGCCTCCCGTACTCTCTCTGAGCTGCGGCGTTCGGATTTCATTCGGATTTCACTCGTAAAGTGAGGGG
>JBJEHM010000119.1:0-1842 GCA_051876075.1 Coriobacteriales bacterium | reverse complement strand
AAGGCGCTCGAGAGTGCCACGCTCGCGGTCTAGGCGGCGGTTGCGGAAATACACCCACCAGTTGGCGCCGAGGAAGACTAGGTTGAGCAGGTAGATGGCCAGCACCCAGTTGAGGCTGCCGGAGACGAGCTTGGCGCCGATGCCGCAGAGGTAGCCCACCGTGATGAGGGCGATGAACTGCCAGCTCGTGCCGCCGGCCGTTCCCGCCCGGTAGGCCTTGTACGCGTTGGTGGGCCATGACAGGCCAAAGCAGACGAGCATCGCCGCCTCGAGAATTTGCGAAACCATGTGGGTTCACCTCGGTGGGGGTAGGGGGTCAGGGCTCCGGGGCGCGGCTTAGAGGAGAGGGGGATGGTGCTGCCGAACCCCGGGCAAGGCCCCATTCTACGAGTGTGCGGTATTCGTTTCCAATATCGCTTGAGTATCTTTCCATAGCGTATCTGCTATAGTATGGCCTATGAACACCAGCCAGATCGAATACTTCCTCGACATCGCCGCCACGGGCAACATGAGCCGCAGCGCAGAGCGCCTGCACGTGGCCCAGCCCGCGCTCAGCCGCTCCATCGCAAAGCTGGAGGAGGAGCTGGGCGCGCGCCTCTTCGAGCGCGGCGGCAGGGGCATGCGCTTGACGGAGGAGGGGCTGCTGCTGCAGGAGAGGCTCGCCCCGCTGATGGACGCGCTGAGGGAGACCGAGGAGCTCTTCGGCCAGCTCAAGGAGGACCGCCTGAGCGAGCTGCGGGTCACCGTAAACGCCGGGTCGCTCGTCGCGTCGCAGGCGCTCGCCGAGTGGATGGCGGGCAACGGGCTGGCCCGGGTGACGCTCACCCAGCTCGCTGAAGGAGGAGCCGCCCCGCGAGCCGACGTGGAGGTCTCCTCGGAGCCCCCATCAGGTGCAGCGCAGCAGCAGAGGTTCACGGAGCGCGTCATGCTCGCCGCCCCCACGGGCGCCGGCCTGGGGCCGGGCCCCGTCGCCTTCCCGCGGCTGCGCGAGCTGGGCTTCATCGCCATGCCCTCTGGGACGGGCTTCAGCCGGCATGTGGCGGAGCTCTGCAGGAGGCAGGGCTTCGAGCCGCGCATCGCGCTCGAGAGCGACAACCCGGACGTGGTCCGCCGCATGATCGGCCTGGGGCTGGGGGTGGGCTTCTGGCCGGAGAGGAGCTGGGGGCCGCTGGAGGCAGAGGGCGTGCAGCTGCTGCCCCTGGAGTGCGGCGACACCCGCAGCATCTGGGTCTCGCTCACCGAGCAGGGCGCCCCCAAGGCCCTCGCTGTCTCCTTCTACCGGCACCTGTGCCGCTGCTTCTCCGAGGCCTTCAAGGCCTAGGGAGAGGCCGGCCTTCCTCGCAATCGCCTTGCCGGTCGAGCATCAGCCGCTGCTGCGGATGCCGCTGCAGTGCCCACTGTGGAGAGCGCTAAGCATGCATGTGCTCGGATTGGAGCGGCGAGCATGAGGCCGAGGAGGGCACAGTCTACAGCGGGCCGCACCTCGATGCTCCGGGCACCGGTAGCAGTTGACTCGTCGGCGCTAAGGGCGCTTAGGTACGTCGAGTCAACGATTTCGGCGCTCTGCGTTTTCTTAGCTACCGCGAGTCAACGGTTTTTCGGCTTAACAGCGTCGACTCAACGGTGCTAAGAGCCCGTTTCGGCCTTAACAGCGTTGAGTCAACGCACCTAAGATCCGCAAACCCCTCGAAATCGTTGACTGGACGGCACTAAGGAGGGCGCAGGGGCCCCATCGTCTAATGGACGGTGCTAAGGACGGACAGGGTTTACCGCCGCTGGGGCCTGGTCTTCAGCAGGCTCAGCAGCGCGACGAGGACGACCGCCTGCACGGCGAGGCTCCAG
>JBJEHM010000118.1:0-30871 GCA_051876075.1 Coriobacteriales bacterium | reverse complement strand
GCGACGTTTACAGCTTTTTGGTGTAGCTCAGCTTGACCCAGCCGGAGCCGTTCACATAACCCCAGGTCTTGGCGCTGTTGAGCTTGGTGATGCACACGGTCTGGCCGCTCTTGAGCGCACCCACAACGGCCGCGCTGGTCGATGCGCTCTTGCGCACGTTGAGGCTGCTGGCCGTCACCTTGGCGTTGTAGGCACCCTTCACCCATGCCCCGTAGAGCTTCTTGGTGCCGGTGCTGCCCTTCTCGATCGCGAACAGCGGTGTGCCGGTGCAGGCGCTGCTGGTGTACCAGCCGGCAAAGCCGTAGCCCTTGCGCGTGGGCAGGGGCAGGTCAAAGGTCTCGCTTGTGACCTGGTACTTTGAGGGGGCGCCAGATGGCATGTTGCCCTTTTCGAGCACGTACGTGAGCTTGTAGCTCTTCACCTTCCACTTGGCGTAGACGGTGATCTTCTGGCCGGCCGCGCCCTGGACGGCAGTCACGAGGCTGTCCTCGACAAAGCCCTTGGTGGTGTACCAGCCCAGGAAGGTGCAGCCCTTGCGAGTAGGCGCCGCGAGCTCGGTGCTCTGCGAGGGCAGGACCTTGGACGGGTTGGCAGCGTTGTTGGTGCCTCCGTTGAGCTTGTAGCTGATGGTGTAGGTCTCTTCCTGCTTCCACTTGGCGTAGACGGTGACGGTCTTGCCCTTGCTGGCCTTGACGCTGGTGACCTGGGTGCCTTCCTGGAAGTCCGGCGTGGTGTACCAGCCCTCGAAGGTATAGCCGCTGCGTGTGGGATCCTTCAAGGTGGTGCCGTTCTTGGTCCAGGCGCTGGCGGGGTTGTCTGCGTTGTTGGTGCCGCCATCGAGCTCGTAGGCGATGTTGAAGGTGTTCTTGGCCCACTTGGCGGTGAGCGTCACAGCGGGGTAGTCGGCCTTGCTCACGCTGGTGACCTTGACGCCGTTGGCATACCAGCCCTTGAAGCTGTAGTACTTGCGCGTGGGGTTGGCCAGCTCCAGCACGCCGCCCTTGGGGTACTCGCTTGCGTTGGCCTCGGCGTTGGTGCCGCCGTTGAGCTCGTAGCAGATGGTGCCGCCGGGGATGGGTGCCTTGACGCCGGCGCTGCTGAACTCGTCGTTGAAGAGCATGTTGGTGTCGACGCGGTTGATGCCGTTGTTCGCACCCGTGATCCAGCCGCGGCTCGTGAACTGCCACATGTCCAGGTACTCGCCGTAGTTGGCCATGGTGTCCATGCTGGTGTCCGGCTTGCGGCAGTAGGTGCACTGCGAGTAGTACTGCGCCACCCACTTGCTCCAGCCGTAGTCGTCGAAGACATCGTCTGTGAGATAGCTCATGAACCAGCTGGTGGAGGCATAGATACCCACGTCGTAACCTTCTGCGGCGATGGTGTTGCAAAAGACCGCCGCCATGCGCGCGAGCATCTGGTTGGACGGGCGCACACTCGCTTCCTCGAGGTCGTAGTACACGGGCAGGTCGAGGTCGTCCGGCTCGAGGCCTGCTTCTCGCAGGCAGCGCAGCACGTGCTGGGCCTCGCCGTAGGCCATGGTCTCGTTGTAGGCATAGGAGTAGAGGTAGACGCCAATCTTCACGCCGTACTTGGGGGCGTACAGCGCATTGCGGGCCCATTGGTCGTCGTCTTGCGAGGAATAGTCCTGGCCGTAGCCGCAGCGGATGATGGCGTAGTCCATGCCCGCCTTCTTGACCTTCTTCCACTCGATCTTGCCGTTGTGCTCGGAGACGTCGATGCACAGGCCCTTGAAGCCCACGCCGTCTTTCACGAGCTTGGGCATGGTGCGCTTTGAGCTGGAGGAGCTGGATGAGTAGAAGTACTTCTGGCCGTAGTCCTCGTGCCAGGTTGTGGGGCAGGCGCTGGCGCTGCCGCTCACGGCGATGGGCTCGCTGGTAGCTGCGATGGCAGCAGCTGGCGCAACGGCCAAGGCGATGACGGCGAGCATGGCAGCGGCTCGCGCGAGGAGGGTACGTTTCATGCTGTGGTTCCTTATCTATCGCGCAGCGGGCAGGCTGCTCCAGCCATAGTAGCAGCACCCGCGCCTCTCAGGCGGTTCTTCACCAATCCTGCGCGCAGGCCGTTAAGCTCCCATGAAGGCGCGGCGAGGGACGCCACCCCTATAATGACAGGACATGACAGACGCAGCTGCAGCAGCGCCCCGCGCCGGGCCGCAGGCAGCGCGCAGCGCTTTGACCGAAAGGGATGCCACGTGGTGGAGTTCAGGGAGGAAAGCAGGCGCTCGGCCTCGCCCGAGCAGCTGGGCAGCTACATCAAGGTGTCGCGCCCCAGCGTGTGGCTGCTCCTGTGCGCCATCGCCGTGCTCCTGGCCGCCGGTGTGGCGTGGTTCTTTGCCGGTACCATCCACGAAACAGCCCGGGGCACCGCCGTCGCCGCTCAAGACGGCAGCGTGGTCGCCTACCTCTCCCTGGAAGACTCTGCCGCCGTGGCCGCCGGCGACCCCGCCACGCTGCAGGCCGACGGCACCACGGTAGATGCCGTCGTGCTCGAGTTCTGCGGCGAGCCCGTCTCGCGCAGCCGCGTGCAAGAAGAGTGCGGGGGCCAGCAAGCCCCGGACGAGCTGGAAGACAGCTGGTACGCGGCGGTCAGGTTGCAGGCAGACGCAGCGCCCGGCGTCTACTCCGTCGCCATCGTCACCGCCTCGCACCGCCCCGTCATGCTCTTGCTGGGATTGGCCTAGCTATGGCAGCGCGGCGCAGGATGGCCGGCCCCGTGCCCCAGGTCATGCAGATGGAGTCTGCGGAATGCGGCGCCGCCTGCCTGGCGATGATCTGCGCGTACCATGGCAAGTGGCTTCCCCTCGAAACCGTGCGCGCGGACTGCGGAGTGGGGCGCGACGGGTCAAAGGCCTCGGGCATCGCCCGCGCCGCCCAGGGCTACGGCTTGGAGGTCAAGGCCTACCGCTTCAGCTTGGAGCGCTTCAAGGAGGCGGCACAGTTCCCCTGCATCGTGCACTGGAACATGTTCCACTTCGTCGTCATCCGGGGATTCAAGGGCAACAGGGTCTATGTCAACGACCCCTCGCTGGGTGAGTACAGCTGCAGCTGGGACGCCTTCAGCTCGTCGTTCACCGGCGTGTGCCTGTGCATGCAGCCCGGCCCCGCCTTCGAGCCCAGCGGCTCCAAGCGCCGCCTGGGCTCCTTTGTGCGCATGCACCTTGCCGGTGCAGGGAGCGCCCTCGCCTTCGTGGGCTTCACCGCCCTGCTCACCGCCGTCGTCAACCTCATGAACCCGGCGCTGTCCCAGGTCTTCGTCAATCGCCTGCTGGGGCAGGGCGACCCGGGCTGGCTGCTGCCCTTCATGCTGGTGCTCGCAGGGATGTGCGCGGTGCAGGTGGTGTCCTCTGCTCTGAGCGCCACCTACCTGCTCAAGCTGGAGGGAAAGCTCGACGTGAGCGCGGCAGCGGCCTACTTCTGGAAGGCACTGCGCCTGCCGCTCGAGTTCTACCTCCAACGCAGCGTGAGCGACGTCTCCTCGCGCCTGAACACCACGGCGCTGATCTCCCAGCGCCTGGTGGGCTTGCTGGCGCCTCTGGCGATCAACGCGCTGATGCTTGCGGTCTACGCTGCCATCATGCTGTGCTATTCCCCGCTGCTGGCGCTGGTGGGCATCGCCGCAATGGCGGTGAACCTTCTGTGCGCACAGCTGCTGGCCCGCAGGCGCACCGGCATCAGCCGCGTGCAGGCCCGCGACAAGGCCAGGCTCGACGCGGCCACGCTGGCCGGCATCCAGACCATTGAGACCATCAAGGCAAGCGGTGCCGAAGAGGGCTTCTTCAGGACCTGGGCTGCCTACCAAGCCCAGCACAACGCCCAGCAGGTGCGTGCCAGCAGGCTGTCTGCTCTGATGGAGGCCGTGCCGGCGCTTGCCTCCGGCCTGGCCAACGCCGTTGTCTTGGTGCTGGGCATACAGCTCGTCATGGGCGGGGAGTTCAACGCCGGGATGCTGCTCGCCTTCCAGGGCTTCCTGGCGCAGTTCGCTGCTCCGGTCCAGCAGCTGGTGGGTTCCTTGCAAGACCTTGCCCAGATGCGGGTGGACATGGAGCGCGTCGAAGACGTGTTGGAAGCCCCGCTTGCCGCGGCAGCCCCTGCCAGCGAAGAGCGCGCAGACGGCGGAGCGGCACCCCTCCAGGCCAGGCTCGAGCTGCGCGGAGTCAGCTTTGGCTACACGCGCCAGGCCGCGCCGCTTCTCCAGAACCTGTGCCTGAAGGTTGAGCCCGGCAGCAGCGTGGCGCTGGTGGGCACCTCTGGCAGCGGGAAGTCCACCGTGGCCCAGCTTGCAGCCGGCTTGCTGGAGCCCTGGGAGGGCGAGGTGCTCGTCGACGCCATGCCGCTCTTCAGCATTCCGCGCGAGCAGCGCTGCCACGGCATCGCCGTCGTCTCGCAGGAGTGCAAGCTGCTCCCAGACAGCATCCGCAACAACATCACGCTCTGGGACGAAAGCATCCCAGAAGAGGACATACAGCGCGCTCTGCGCGACGCCTGCCTGATGCAGCAGGTCTCGAGCTACCCCGACGGCCTCGAGCACCAGCTCGCCGAAGGCGGCGCCAATCTCTCTGGCGGGCAGCGCCAGCGCCTGCAGATCGCCCGGGCCCTGGTGAGAAACCCGCGCGTGCTCATCATGGACGAGGCGACCAGCGCCCTCGATGCTGCTACAGAGGCCCAGGTCATGGCCGCCGTCAAGGCACGTGGCATCACGCTCGTCATCGCGGCCCACCGGCTCTCCACCATCCGCGATGCAGCAGAGATCGTGGTCTTGGACCGCGGCGCTGTTGTCGAGCGCGGCACCCACGACAGCCTCATGGCCCTCGACGGCGCCTACGCGCGCCTGGTGAGGCAGGGCTGAGCATGGGAGAGACACCGAACATGGGACGCACCCCGGACCCCCTGCAGCGCGCGCTCGAGGAGCTGGGCGCCGCCATCACCGCCGCGCCCGCACCGCTGTCCCGCTCCCCAGAGGGCCAGGGCTCCGCCGGCTGCGCAGCTGCGCTGCCGCCAGATGCGCCGCAGCTTGAGCGCGCCGATCTTGCCGCGGCAATCGGCACGCGCGCGGCAGAGCGCCCTACCACCGGGCGCGACGACGTCATCACCTGGCTCGACGAGCTGCTGTCAGATGCCCTGCAGGGCAGCGGGACCTCCCACCGCCTGGTGAGCCTGGAGGAAGGCTGGCAGCGCGACGGCGCCGGGGCCCTGCTGGGCGTGCTCGAAGACGGCACGCCGGCCGCCCTGATCCCCGGCCCCCTGGGCTACAGCTACGTCGATCAGCGCACAGGCGCGCGCTACCGTGTGAACGCCCAGCGCGCGCGCCAGTTTGGCAGCAGGGCCTTCTGCTTCTACCGGCCGCTGCCCAAGCGCCCCCTGGGGCTGCGCGACCTGCTCGCCTACATGCTGCGCGACATCGACGGCGCAGACATCCTCGTCATCGCAGGCGCCCTGTGCGCCAGCGTGTTGCTGGGCCTGCTGGTGCCGCAGGCAACCGCCATGCTCTTTGGGCCGGTGCTGAACTCCGGCAGCACGGCCATCCTGCCCTATGCGGCGGCGCTGCTGGCGGGCATCGCCATAGCCCAGGCCCTCATCAACGCTGCCAAGACCCTGGTGATGTGCGGTGTTGGCCAAAAGCTCAGCCTGCACTTGGAGTCTGCCGCCATGATGCGCGTGCTGCGCTTGCCGGCGAGCTTCTTCCGCAGCAGGTGCTCAGGCGAGCTGGCAGCGCTGCTGGCCAACTTCAGCACCGTCGCCACCCTCCTGCAGACAGCGGTGCTGGGGGCGCTGCTCTCTGCCGTGTTCTCGCTGGCCTACCTCGTGCAGATCTTCTTCATCGCACCCGCCCTGGGGCTGCCCGCACTGCTGGTGCTTGCCGCCAACTGCGCTGTCACGGCGCTTTCGACCCTGGTGCAGACGCGGGTGAACCGGCAGCTGCTGGGCCAGAAGGCGCAGCTGGGTGGCTGGCAGAACTCCCTGCTCGAGGCCGTGGCGAGCCTGCGCAGCGCCGGCGCGGAGGAACGCGCCTTTGCCAGCTGGGCGCAGCGCTACGCGGCGGTGGCCCGCCTCACCTACAACGGCCCGCTCATCGCGCGGCTGACCCCCTGCCTGCAGCTGGCGGTGAGCCTGCTGGGTACCATCGCCATCTACTGCGCCGCCATAGGCGCTGGCGTTGGGTTGAGCGAGTACATGGCCTTCAGCAGCGCCTTTGGCATGGTCATGGGCGCCCACCTGCAGCTCTCTGCCGCCGCCGCCAATCTGGCTCAGATCAAGCCGCGCCTGCAGTTGGTGGCCCCGCTGCTGTGCGAGCAGCCAGAAGACGCCCAGCGCAAGCCGACGCTGGAGGAGCTCGACGGCGCAATCGAGCTGCGCGATGTGGTCTTCTCGTACGACGAAGGCAGCCGCCCTGTGATCGACGGGGTCTCGCTGAGCATCGCCCCGGGAGAGAGCGTGGCCGTGGTGGGTGCCAGCGGCTGCGGGAAGTCGACCCTGCTGCGCCTGCTCCTGGGTTTTGAGCAGCCCCAGCAGGGCAGCATCCTCTACAGCGGCCGCGACCTGCGCGAGATAGACGCCACCCGGCTGCGCCAGCGCATCGGCGTGGTCCTGCAGCACACCCAGCTCTTCAAGGGCGACCTGCTCTCCAACATCACCGTCTCTGCCCCCTGGCTGGGCGAGGAGGACGCCTGGCGCGCAGCAGAGGCAGCCGGCATCGCAGACGACATCCGCGCGCTGCCCATGGGCATGCACACCGTCGTCGCAGAGGGCGGGGGCGCTTTTTCCGGCGGGCAGCGCCAGCGCATCGCCATCGCGCGCGCCCTGGCCGGCTCGCCGCAGATCGTCATGTTCGACGAGGCCACAAGCGCCCTGGACAACCAGGCCCAGCAGGCCGTGTGCAACACCCTCGACGCGCTCGAGTGCACGCGCATCATCATCGCGCAGCGCCTCTCGACCATCCGCAACTGCGACCGCATACTCGTGCTCCACGAGGGCGCGATCGCAGAGGAGGGCAGCTACGACAACCTCATGGAGGCGCGCGGCCTCTTCTACAAGCTGGTGTGGAGACAGGAGCTGTGAGCATGCCCGAGGAACAACGCTACATACTGGCCCCGCAGGTGGGCCTGCGCTCTTGGAAGCGCGTGCCCTATGCCTTCGTGAGGCGCTTTGAGGCGCGCCCGCACGCGCTGCGCAGAGACGAGTTCGAGCTTGCCTGCCGCTGCGACGGGCGCACGCCGCTGCCGCACAGCCCCGCCCTGCGCTCCCTGCTGGAACAGGGCCTGGTGCTCCCCTGCAATGACGGCTCGCCTTCCCTGAGCCCCTTCCAGGAGCTGCTGGTGTGTCCCAACCGCGTGGTGCCCTGGATGGCGCTCGAGATAACGGAGCGCTGCAATTACCGCTGCCTGCATTGCTTCAACGCCCAGGGCAACGAGGAGGGCCGCCGCGAGATGTCGCTGGCAGAAGCCGAGCGCCTCTTTGACAGCGCGCGGCGCGCGGGCGTGAGCGCTGTGATGATCACCGGGGGCGAGCCCCTCATGCACCGCAGCTTCTGCCAGCTGGTGGAGCTGCTCAACAGCCGCGGCCTCTTCGTCTACGAGCTCAACACCAACGGGGCCTTTGTCACGCGCGAGCTGCTGGGTTTCCTGGCGGGCTTTGGCTTCAAGCCGCAGATCAAGGTCTCCTTCGACGGCCTGGGTTTCCACGACTGGATGCGCGGCTGCCCCGGCGCGCAGGAGTCTGCGCTCGGGGCCATCCGGCTGTGCGTGGAGGAGGGCTTTCCCGTGCGCGTGCAGATGAGCGTCAACCGCCGCAACCAGCCCGCCCTGCTGGAGAGCCTGGCCCTCATGGACGCCATGGGCGTGCAGTCAACCCGGCTGCTGTGGACCGCGCCCACACCGCGCTGGGAGCTGAACGCGCAGGGCCAGTGCCTCGAGTGGGGCGAGTACCTCAGCTGCTGCACGCAGCTGCTGGGCGCCTATGCTGCCGGCGGGTACGCCATGGAGCTCGATGCCTGGATGGTCGCCCAGCTCTTCCCCCGCTCGCGCTCGTACAGGCTGTCTCCCGTGCGCTACTCCCCCGCCAGCTTCAAGGAGAGCCGCCCCTGCTGCTGCACCGCCAACGGCATGGTGGCTGTTGGCGCAGACGGGCAGGTCTACCCCTGCATGCAGAGCTCCGGCTGGTTCGACGCCCACGGCATCAGCCTGGGCAACGTGCACGAGCAGGGCCTGGAGGCGATCCTGCAGGAAGGCCCCTATTGCCAGATGGTCCACGCCACCGTGGGCGATCGGCTCGCGCACCAAGACGAGTGCGCGGCATGCCCCTGGCTGCAGCACTGCGCGGGCGGCTGCCCCGCCCTGGCCATGCTCTACAGCGGCGGAGACCACCTTGCACCAGACCGGGCTGCGTGCATGTTCTTCAAGGGGGGCTGGCCCCAGCGCATCGCTCAGGCGCTGCCTGGCTGGCGCTGCCTCAACCGCGCCAGCACGTAGGCGTCGAGCTCGTCTTTGAACCAGGGGCAGCGGCGCACGCCCTGCTCCATGAAGCGGTGCGGACAGCCGCCCATGCACACGGGGAGCACGGGGCAGGCGGCGCACTGGGGGTCGTCCCCCGGCCAGGCGCTGTCCAGATAACGGGTGAGCGCATGCAGCTTGCATCCAGCAGGCAGCTCGAGCGCATCATCCACGCTGCCGAAGGATGCCTGGGGCTTGCCGCAATCCTCCCAGCAGCGGTACAGGTTTCCCAGCTCATCGACTACGTAGGTGTGCGCCATCTGGCTGCCGCAGAAGGGACCCTCGAAGCGCGCGGGCAGGCGCATGCCGATGCTGTCCTGGTCCACCAGCCCCAGGCCGGCGAGCGCGCGGCCCACGCTGTCATAGCCGCTCCGGAGCCCGGGGGCCTGCCCGGGAGCCGCTGCAACGTCCATGTCCATGATGCCAGGGACAAAGCTCACGCTGGCAGCGCTCTCCTCGTCGAGCCGCTTGGCAAGCGCCAGCATGTCCTCCAGCAGGTGCAGGTTGTGATCGCCCAGGTTGCAGCGCAGCTTCACGCGAAAGAAGGCGGGCAGTGCGCGGATGTTCTGCGTGATGGTGTCGAAGGAGCCCCCGCCTGCGAGAGCTCGGCGGTAGGGGTCGTTGCTGGCCGCGGTGGGCCCGTCGAGGGTGATCTGCACATCTGCCACTTGGCAGCGCTCCAGCAAGGCGGCGTTACCAGCGCCTAGCAGCGAGCCGTTGGTGACGATGGCCGCCCCGTAGGCCAGCCCATGCTCGGCCGCGGCGGCCCGTATGCGCGCGCTGAGCGCCTCGATGATCGAGGGCTGCAGCAGGGGCTCGCCGCCAAACCACACCACGAAGACGCGCTTGAAGGCAAAGCGCTCAAGCTGCCGCTCTATGAAGCGCAGCAGCTGGTCTTGCGTATGCGCGGACATGCAGCCGGCGCGGCGCTGCTCGTAGCAGTACGGGCAGCAGAAGTTGCAGGCCATGGTGGGGCAGATGGTCAGCGTGAGGACGCCGGGGTTGTGGCAGCGCATCTGGGTTGCCAGCTTGAGGGCGGCAAGCTCGTCTGTGCGCGTGAGGAAGCCCTGGTATTCCAGGCTGCGTATGAAGGGAAGCCCCGGGTCAAGCTCCAGGGCCGCGCCGTAGAGCCCCCGCTCGAGGGGCCCCAAGCGCACGAGCTTGCCCGAGGCGAAGTTGTAGAGCACCCACCCACCGGAAAGCGGGTCTTGCACCAGGTGGTTGAAGCGCGAGTACGAGAGGGGCGTGCCGGCACCCATGCCCTAGCAGCCGTAGGTGTGGCAGGGGTAGTCGTGGCAGCCGCCGGCAACGTTGTCGAGCTCGTCGAGGGAGATCTCCTCGCTTGCACGGGCCTTGACCTTCTCGACCAGGGCCTGGGCGTCCTCGAGCGCCAGCTCGCAGCCCTTCTCCTGGGCAAAGGCGACGACCTCCTCTGCAGAGCCGGCCTTCAGCACGGCAGCGGTGTAGGCAGAGAGCTCGTCGGAGGACAGTCCATCGATGAATGCCTTGATGTCGAGTGCCATTGCGGTTTCCTCTCAAGAGAATGCGGATGTAACGCGCAGTATAGCATCTGTGCTCTCAAGGCCCGCCTGCGCAGGCGGGGGCGGCTTGGGCCGCTCAGATGTAGAAACCCCTGGTCACCACGTCGACCACGCCCAGGATGCGGCGCAGCTCGAGCTGCACCTGGGGCTCCCACTTGATGTAGTGGCGCAGCAGCAGCACCTTCACGCCGTCAGACTCGAAGACGCGCGCTGCCTCCTGCTGGGCGGTCTCGACCCGCCGCCCCTTGGGGATGAAGGCGAAGACCTCGCCTATCGCCCCGCCTCAACTGCTGGCTTGGGCCACGTCCACGCACACGAAGGGCGTGCCGCGGCGCGCAAGGTCGTCGCGCAGGCGCGCCCCGATGACGAGCTCCGGCGGTTGCAGTCCCGCAGGCGCGGGCTCGGGAGCGGGCACCAGGCCGCAGGCCAGCTGATCGTTGCAGCTCATGAGCGTATCCCCTCTGTGTCGATCTCTCCCATATGGCGCTTGCCGTTGTAGGTGAAGCGCAGCTCGTCATCCAGCTCCAGGGCGGGGGTGGTGACGATGACCTTGATGCCGTCGCACATGAAGACGGCCGCCGCCTTGGACTCCAGCCGCTTGGCGAGCATTCCCTTGGGCACGTAAGCGAAGACCTCGCTCGTGTGCCTGCCTCAACTCACGCAGTCGATGATGTCGACGGCAATCGCATTGGCCTTCTTGGCGTCCAGGTGCTGCCTGAGCGCCTCGTCGATGATGATGTGCGGCTCCATGCCAACGCCCTCCCCTCGCGAGCAACGCGGTGCCTGTGTCCAGTCTAGCCCTCTCCCAGCTGCTTGAGGCCGTAATCTGTGCGGCCCTCGCTGCGCCCTGCGAGCTGGTCGAGCACGGCCAGCAGGTCCCAGGGCAGCTCGTCTTCAAAGCTCAGGACCTCGCCGCTGATGGGATGCTCGAAGCTCAGGCGGTAGCTGTGGAGGAACTGCCTGCCCAGGCCCAGCTCCATGCGCTGGGCGGCGTCGCGGTTGCGGGCCTTGACGTTGGCCGCGCGGCCGTAGACCGGGTCTCCCACCACGGGGTGGCCGGTATAGGACATGTGGACCCTGATCTGATGGGTGCGCCCGGTGTAGAGCTTGCATTCGAGCAGGGTGTAACCGTCGTCTTGGCGGCCGGCCTCAAAGCGCTCGAGCACCGTGAAGGTGGTGATGGAGCTGCGCGCCAGCGGGTTGGTGCTCACCGCCATGCGCGTGCGGTCACGCTCGTCGCGGCCTATGGGGGCGTCGACCATGCCGGTGTCGCGCGCAATGTTGCCGTGCACCAGCGTGCAGTAGCGCCTGTCCACAGAGCGCATGCGTATGTCGTCTTGCAGGCGGGCGGCGGCGAGGTCCGTCTTGGCTGCGAGCATGAGGCCAGATGTGTCGCGATCAAGGCGGTGCACGATACCGGGGCGGTCTTCCCCCTGCACCTCTGCCAGGTTGCCTGTTCCACAGTGCGCCACCAGGGCGTTTGCCAGGGTGTCGTCCCAGTGCCCGCGCGCAGGGTGGCACACCAGCCCCGGCTGCTTGGAGAGCACGATGATGTGCTCGTCCTCGTAGCGGATGTCGAGCGGGATGTTGTAGGCGGGGACGATGGTGGCGGGCTCGCCGCTGCGCGCCGGGACCTCGATGGAGATCTCGTCGCCTTGGAGCACCAGGCGCTTCTTGGTGGCAGCGGCCCCGTTGACCAAGATGCGTCCGCTCTCGATGAGGCGCACGGCGGCGCTGCGGCTGGCCAGGCCCTCGATGCTGAGGGCAGCCACGAGCGCATCCAGGCGCTGGCCCTGCTGATCGGCGGTGACTATGTGGACAAAGCTCTCTGCCACGCCCTACGCCTTCCCTCCCCTCGCCTTGGAGTCACCCGCGCCCTCGTCGCCCTGGCCAAAGTCCATGAAGAAGATCACATAGACCATGAACAGCACAACGCCGCAGGTGACGCAGATGTCTGCCACGTTGAAGACGGGAAAGCTGATGAAGGTGAAGTCGATGAAGTCTATGACGTACTGGTAGAGCACGCGGTCGACGGCGTTGCCGATGGCGCCGCCCAAGATGAGGCCGGCTGCAAGCACGTCGAGCGCGCGGTGCTCCCTGACGAGCAGCATGTAGGCGATGAGGGCCACCCCTATCACGAGCGCCACCCCCACGAACACCAGGGGAAAGCCGTCTCCGATGGAGAAGGCAGCGCCGGTGTTGTGCACCATGGTGAGGCGCACAAGGCCCAGATTGGGCCCCTGGGTTGTGCCCAGGGGCAGGGCCGCGACCGCCCAAGCCTTGCTCAGGCGGTCGAGGACAACGGCCACCACAGCGATGACCGCGAATATGCAGAGGCTACTCCTGCGGCTCAAAGGCTTCCACAACCTCATGGCAGCGGGCGCACAGGCCGTCGTCACCCAGATCGCGGACGTTCCAGCAGCGCGGGCACTTCTCGCCCGGGGCAACCTGAACGATCGCAGAGAGGGCGTCCCCCTCCTCCAGCGTCACGGAGGACACGATGAACAGCTCGGCGAGCTGCTCTTCTCCGCGCGCCTTGAGCACAGCCAGGGTGTCTGCCGGGGCGCAGATGCGCACGGCGGCCTCCTGGGTCTTGGTGATGCCCAGGGCCGCCTTGTTCTCCTCCATGGCCTTGGTGGCGGCAGCACGCGCGTCCATGACAACCGCGTAGTCTGCCAGCAGCTGTGCGCGCTGCTCGGCGCCGATCTGGGGGACGAAGTCCTCCTCCAGCGGCCAGCCGGCAAGCTGCACGCTCACGGCGTGATCCTGCCCGCGCAGGCCCTGGGGGTACTCCTCCCAAACCTCGTCTGCGGTGAAGGTGAGGATGGGGGCCAGCTGGCGCACCATGGCCTCGAGCATGTTGGCGAGCACGGTCTGGGCGCTGCGGCGCTCTACGCTTGCGGCCGCGCTGGAGTAGAGGCGGTCCTTGACAGCGTCAAAGTACTCGGAGCTGATGGCGACGATGAAGTCGTACCAGGCGTGGTAGACGGTGTGGAAGCTGTACTCGTCGTAAGCCGCGGTGACCTTGTTGGTGAGCTCCACCAGGCGGGCGAGCGCCCACTTGTCTGCCTCGAGCATCTGCTCTGCGGTGACGAAATCGTCGTTGGAGAAGTCGTAGAGGTTGCTCAGCAGGTAGCGATAGGTGTTGCGGATGCGGCGGTAGGCTTCTGAAGTGCGCTGCAGGATCTCGTCGCCGATGGAGACGTCCTGGCTGTAGTCAACAGAGCCCACCCACAGGCGCAAGACGTCTGCACCCAGGTCCTTGATGACGTCTGCCGGGTCGATGGTATTGCCCAGGGACTTGGACATCTTGCGGCCGTCCTTGTCCAGGGTGAAGCCGCAGGAGATGACGTTCTTGTAGGGCGGGATACCGTAGGCCGCCACGCTGGTGAGCAGGGAGGACTGGAACCAGCCGCGGTGCTGGTCGGAGCCCTCGAGGTAGACGTCTGCCGGGCGCTGAAGGTAGCTGCGGGCCTCGCAGACGGAGGTGTGGCTCACGCCGGACTCCCACCACACGTCGAGCACGTCCTTCTCAGAGGAGAGGCTCTCCACAGGCGCGCCGCAGTGGGGGCAGCAGGTGCCTGCCGGGAGGAAGTCCTTGGGCTCGTGGGTGTACCAGGCGTCTGCGCCCTGGGTGCGGAAGAGCTCGATGACCGCGTCGAAGGTCTGCTCCGTGGCCACCGTCTCTCCGCACTTCTCGCACTTGAAGACGGGGATGGGCACGCCCCAGAAGCGCTGGCGGCTGATGCACCAGTCCGGGCGGTCTGCCACCATGGCACCGATGCGGTTGGAAGCCCAGGCGGGGTACCAGGTGACGTCGTCCTGGATGGCCTTGGAGGCCTTGGCTCGCAGCTGGGTTTGGTCCATGGATACGAACCACTGGGTGGTGGCGCGGAAGATAACGGGCTCGTGGCAGCGCCAGCAGTGCGGGTAGCTGTGGGAGATGTCCACATGCGCGACCAAGGTGCCCTGCTCGCGCAGCCACTCGATGATCTGGGGGTTGGCCTCGTCTGTGGTCATGCCGGCCCACAGGCAGCTGCCCTCGTAGAAGCGGCCCTCGTCGTCGACGGGCATCTTGATGTCCTTGATGCCGTTTGCCAGGCAGGCCTTGTAGTCGTCCACGCCATGGCCGGGGGCGGTGTGGACCGCGCCGGTGCCGGTGTCGAGCGTGACGTGGTCCCCGGTGAGGATGACGCCAGTCTCGCCCGCGTGGATGGGATGGTGGTAGCTGCCGCCCTCGAGCTCGCTGCCCAGGCAGCTGACGCGCTCGCCGCCCTGCTCGAGGAAGGAGAGCTCGCCCCAGCCGGCGACCTCTGCCACGGCCTGGGAGAGCTCTGCGGCCATGATGACCAGCTCGCCGTCCACCACAGCCGCCACGTACTCGGCGCCCGGGGCCAGGCACACGGCCTGGTTGGCGGGCAGGGTCCAGGGGGTGGTGGTCCAGATCACGACGTTGGCGGTGCCGATGCCGGCCTCCTGCGCTGCGGCGGCAAAGGGTGCGGGCACGGCGGTCAGGCGGAACTTGACGTAGATGGAGGGGCTGACCTCATCCGAGTACTCGATCTCTGCCTCTGCCAGGGCGGTGTGGCAGTGGGAGCACCAGTGGATGGGCTTGCGGCCGCGGTAGACGCTGCCGTCCAGGTAGAGCTTCTTGAAGATCTCTATGTTGCCGGCCTCGTATTCGGGCAGGTAGGTGAGGTAGGGGTTGTCCCACTCGCCGCCCACGCCCAGGCGCTTGAAGCCCTCGCGCTGGCCGTCGAGCTGCTTGGTTGCGTACTCGCGGCAGATCTTGCGGAAGGTGGGGGTGTCGACCTTCTTCATTTTCTCTGGGCCGAGCTGGTCTTCGACCTTGTTCTCGATGGGCAGGCCGTGGCAGTCCCAGCCGGGCACGTAGGGGGCGTAGTAGCCGCGCATGCTCTTGTACTTGACGATGATGTCCTTGAGGACCTTGTTGAAGGCGTGGCCGATGTGGATGGGGCCGTTGGCATACGGGGGCCCGTCGTGCAGGATGAAGGGCTCGTGGTCCTTGTTTGCCTCGAGGACCTTGGCGTAGAGGTCCATCTCCTCCCACTTCTTCAGGCGCTCGGGCTCGCGCTGGGGCAGGCCGGCCTTCATCTTGAAACTGGTCTGGGGGAGGTTCATGGTGTGCTTGTAATTGGGCTTCTCTGACATCTCAATCTCGCTTTGCTGTGGTGTTGGTGTAGCGGGGGCACGGCGGCCCATCGACTCGTGCAAACCTATGTAGGGGCCGGGCGCTGCCGGCTACCGCAAGCCAGCGCCCTACCCCTACACAGTTTGCCCAAGCAGATGGAGAGGGGCCGGGAGCCTTCACCCCGGCCCCTCGCCTTCCCTCGGCAGGCCGTGTCCTACATACCCTGCTCGAGGTGCTTGGCAATGTGGTCGTTGAGGGTCTCTGCCAGGTGAGCGAGCTCTGTGGTGGGCATGATCACGCGGGAGACCAGATAGGCCGGCACCTCGCCGCCCTGGGCGTTGGCATGGTCAACGTAGAGGAAGTCGATGCGGCTCTCTGCGCCGGTGGTGGAGACGATGGAGGCATTGGAGTAGGTGCCGCCCAGGTTTTCCGGGGAGGCTTCGACGCGCAGCTGGACTTCTTCTGGCATAAGGTGAACCGTCCTTTCAAAGGGACTTGGGTACAGACTTGTGAATTGTACCGCAAGCGCTCAGCGCGCCAAAGCCCTGCTGGCGCAGGCATCCGCAAACGCCGTCATCAGAGCAGCTGCACCGCGTGAGCGAGCAGCTCCGGGCGGCTGTTGGGGAGCTCCCCGTCAACCACCAGGGAGAACAGGGCGTCCTTGACCTCCCCCAGGCGCGGGCCCGGCTCAAAGCCCAGCTCGATGAGGTCGCGCCCGTCAACCGCCAGGTCGCGGGGCGAGAACACGTCCATCTCCTGCAGGACCTCCTCCATGAGCGCGCGCGACTGCGCGAGCTTTTCCAGGTTGTCCGCCATGCCCAGCTGGCTGTGGGTGCGCATGTCTGCCTCCACCAGCTGGTAGAGCCTGCGGCACAGAGGCTCGCCGAGCTTGGCCAGGCGGCGGCGCATGGACTTGCGCGTGAGCGGCAGCGGGCGGTCGTGCCACAGCACCAGGGTGCACAGCTCGCTGGTGGCGGCGTTGGAGAGGCGCAGGTGGCGAGCCAGCTCGCGGGCGATGGGCTCGCCGGCCTCCGGGTGCCCGTAGAAGTGCCCGCAGCCGTCTTCGTCTGTGAAGAAGCAGCTGGGCTTGCCGATGTCGTGGACGAGCGCAGCCAGGCGCAGCAGCGGATCGGGCTCGATGAGGGCGCAGGCGCGCACGCAGTGCTCCCAGACGTCGTACACGTGGTACTTGTTGAGCTGCTCAAAGCCGAACATGGGCGCCACCTGGGGCAGGAAGACCCCCACCACGTCGCGGTAGTCCAGCAGGACCTCCGCCGCGGCACGCCCGCAGATGAGCTTCATGAACTCCGCGGAGATGCGCTCCATGGCCACTGGCTCCAGCAGGGCGCGGTCTGCGTGCAGGGCATCTGCCGTTGCAGGATCGATGGCAAAGCCCAAGACGCTGGTAAAGCGCAGGGCGCGCAGGATGCGCAGGCCGTCCTCTGCAAAGCGCTCGTGGGGGTCGCCCACGCAGCGCAGCACGCCGGCGCGCAGGTCCTCCTGCCCGCCGTAGAGGTCCACCAGGCCGCGGGCAGGGCTGTAGGCCATGGCATTGACGGTGAAGTCACGGCGGGCAAGGTCGCCTTCCACCGCGCTGAGGAAGCTCACGCTCACCGGGTGGCGGCCGTCCTCGTAGGCGCCGTCTGCGCGGAATGTGGTCACCTCGAAGGGCTCGTGGTCCACGTGCACGGTGACGGTGCCGTGCTGTATGCCGGTGTCGAAGGTGGCAAAGCCGGCCTGCGCGCACAGCTCCTTGACCTGCTGGGGCAGCGCGGCCGTGCAGATGTCCCAGTCGTTGGGAGTGCGGCCCATGAGGGCGTCTCGCACGCACCCACCCACCACGTAGGAGGGAAAGCCTGCCTGCTCCAAGGTATTCAGCACGCGCAGCGCGTTGTTGGGGACGTTGATCTTCATGCTAGGAGGGTAGCGCGTTGCGGGGCCGCCTGTCCCCGCAAGCGAGAAAGCCGGCCCGCCCTCTTCCGCGGGCGGCAGCCGGCCTTCGCTCTGTTTTGGAATGGGATCCCTCTAGGCGCGCTGGGTCACCGGCACGATGCCGGTGTGCAGGGCGGCAGAGCCCATGAGGAAGGGCTGGCAGTTGACGCCCACCAGGCCGCAGCCCTTGAAGAGCTCGATGAGCTCGTCCTTGCGCAGGAATTCCACGGTGCTCTGGTAGAGCCAGTCGTACTCGTGGCGCTTGGAGAGGCCGCCGCCCAGGATGGGCATGCACTCCTTGTAGTAGAGCTTCCAGAAGGGCTCGATGAGCTCGCTGTCCGGCACAGAGGCATCAAGGCAGGCGACCAGGCCTCCGGGGCGGGTCACGCGGGCCATCTCGCCCACGACCTGTTCGTAATCCGGCGTGTTGCGCAGGCCAAAACTCACCACGCAGGCGTCGAAGGTGCCGTTGTCGAAGGGGAGCTCCATGGCGTTGCCCTCCACCAACATGACGTTGCCCATGCCCGCTGTGCGCTGCCGTGCAACCTCCAGCATGTTGGAGGAGAAGTCCAGCCCCACGGCCACCACCTGCTCGCTGCCCGCCGCGATGCGCTGGGTGATGTCTCCCGTGCCGCAGCAGACGTCGAGCACGCGCCCGATGCCGTCTGCCGGGCAGGAGGCGAGGGCTGCGTCTACCAGGGCCTTCTTCCAGATGTGGTGCATGCCCAGCGAGATGCGGTCGTTGGCTGCATCGTATTGGTCTGCAACGGTTTGGAAGACGCCGTGCACGTGTTCTTTTGCCATGGGTGTGCTCCTTGTGGTGCCGCGGCGCCAGGGCGCCGGGCTGCATTAGCGGTCGTTGGTGAAAACGCTCAGATAGTACAGCAGCTGCATGATGGAGGTGAGGGCAGCGGCGACGTACGTGAGGGCGGCGGCGGTGAGCACCGTGCTCGCACCGGAGCCGGCCAGGCCCAGGGTGTTGTCTGCATAGGCCAGGCCGCGGCGCGACGCGTTGAACTCCACCGGCAGGGTGACCACCTGGAAGAGCACGGCAAAGCCGTAGACCACGCAGGCCAGCAGCACGAGGTTGGTCATGTTGAGAACGATGCCGATCATCAGCAGGACCAGCCAGGCGCTCGAGCCGAAGTTGGCCAGCGGGACGAGCGCGGTGCGCACGCGCATGGGAGCATAGCCCTGGGCGTGCTGCACGGCATGGCCGCACTCATGGCAGGCCACCGCAGCGGCAGAGACGCTTGTGGAGCCGTAGATGCCCTCTGAGAGGCGCACCACCTGGGTGGAGGGGTCGTAGTGGTCTGTGAGCGTGCCGCCCACGCACTGCACCTGAACGTGGTGCAGGCCGTTCTCGTCGAGCATGCGGCGGGCGATCTGGGCGCCGGTGAGGCCGGTGCCGGAGTCAACGCGCGAGTACTTCTTGTAGGAGTGGTTGATGTACCACTGGGTGCCAAAGCCCAAGATCACGGTGACGATGATGAGGGCCAAGTATTCCATGGTGCGTCCTTTCGTCTGGGTAGATCCCACCATGCTACAGGTTCTTGGCAACGGGAGCGTTTCAAACGCGAGCCCGTTTGGGAAAGGGCTAGCCCTTGATGCGGGGGAACATCGAGGTGGGGGTGGCGGCGAAGGTACGGCATGCGTCGATCTTGCGATGGGCGTTGCCCATGCGCAGGTCGAGCTCAGCGCAGCTGTCCGCACACGCACGCAGCTCCTCCGAGAGGCTCTCTGCAAGGTCTGGGTCGAGGTCCTGCTTGTAACGCAGGCGGTGCTCGAGCTCTGCCCAGAGCTCCATGGCGATGGTGCGCAGCTGTATCTCCACACGCACGAGCTGCTTGCCCTCGGGCGCGAAGATGGGGACCTCGACGATGAGGTGCAGGCTGCGGTAGCCGTTGCTCTTGGGGCGCTTGATGTAGTCCTTCTTCTCGATCAGGGTGATGTCGTCTTGCGAGAGGAAGGTGTCTGCAACCGCGTAGATGTCCTCCTCGAAGGGGCACAGGATGCGGATGCCGGCGACGTCGCTGAGGTTGTCGCGTATGGAGTCAACCGTGACGGGCAGCCCGCGGCGGCGCAGCTTCTCTGCGATGCTGTCCGGGCTCTTGAGCCTGCGCTTGATGCTGTCTATGGGGTTGTAGGAGCTGTTCACGGTGAACTGCGTGTTCAAGACGTTGAACTTGGTCTCGACTTCCATGATGGCGCATTGGTAGAGCGAGATCAGGTGCCTGTATTCCTCAGAGTCGACCAGCTGTTCCATTCAGTCAGCCTTCCTTTCCGCTGCGCGTCTGCACCTCAAGGATAACGGGACCCGCACGCGGGGCCGGCAATCTCCACCAAACGGGAACAATCGCGTGGGAGCGCTGCAACGCAAGGCAGCTCCCTAGTGCTTGGGCCGCCCGTCGTAGCGCACCTGCTTCTTGCCGCTGCCGCCCGTGCTGCTGCCGCCGCGCTGCGGGGAGCTGCCGCGCTGGGAGCCGGCTGTGCCGCGGGGGGCCTGGCTGCCGCCACGCTGCGCACCCTGGCCGGAGCGGGTCGAGCCGCTGCGGGAAGCGCGCCCGCTGCGCGGCGCGATGTCGACGAGCTCGACGTCGAGCTCGCTGGCTCTTTTGTTGCTGCGCGCGCTCTGGGCGCCCTGGGTGCTGCGCTGGCTGCGCCCCTGCTGCCCTGTGCGGCCCTGCTGGGGGCTGCGCGACCCTGCCGCGCTGCCGCCGCGCTGCGACTGCGCGCCGCCGCTGCGGCCCGGGCGCGAGAACGCCTGGCCCTGCAGCCTGCCCGTCTGCCGGGCATTGCGCCCCTGCGACGCGCCGCGCTCGCCCTCCCGGGCAGCCGCGGGCTGCTGTGCGCGGCCCGGGTGGCGCTGGGCGCTGCGGCCGCCCTCCATCACCAGGAGGTTGTCGCGGCGGCGCTCGCTGGCGATGTCGAGGCGGCTGGCCCTGGACACACCCAGGATGAGCCCGACCATGATCATGGTGGCCAGCAGCGAAGATCCGCCGTACGAGATGAAGGGAAGGGCCTTGCCCGTGACAGGCGCCATACCCACCACGCAGAGCATGTTGAGGCAGGCCTGGAAGCCCACCATGGTGGTCAGCGAGCCAGAGAGCACTGCGGCGAAGTGGTCTGGGGCCATGTGCGAGATGCGCAGCCCCGCATAGACGAAGAGCGCGAACAGCAGCACCGTGCCAGCCGCGCCGATGAGCCCCAGCTCCTCGCCGATGACCGCGAAGATGAAGTCGTTGTAGGCAAAGGGCAGGTAGTTGTACTTCTGGCGGGAAAGCCCCAGCCCCGTGCCGAAGATACCGCCGCTGCCAAAGGCGAGGAAGCCCTGCACGCTCTGGTAGCCCTTGCCCTGAGCGTCTGCCCAGGGGTCGAGGAAGGTGGTGATGCGGTCCAGGTGATAGGGCTGCAGTATGGAGACCGCCACGAAGTAGAGCACAACGGCGAGGACGGCCAGCGCGATCACATACCAGGGAAAGCCGTAGAGGTAGAGCAGGGCCAGCAGGCCCACGAACAGGATCATGGCGGTGCCGAGGTCGGGCTGCTTGTAAATGAGCAGCATGGTGACGATGACCACGATCGCGCAGATGATGATGGACCGCATGAAGTCCATCTTGCCCTCCCGCGCCCGCTCCAGGTGGCTGGCCACGAAGATGAGCATGGTGATCTTGGCGAACTCCGCCGGCTGTATGCTCATGCCGGCGATGCTGATGGAGCGCTCTGCACCGTAGAGGTTGCTGCCCAGGCCGGCGGCGACAACGGCCAGCAGCAGCAGGGCAGCGCCGTGCAGGATCCAGGCCACGCGCAGGTCCGCCCACGCGCGGTAGGGAATGAACACGCAGGCCAGGCATGCGGCAAGACCTACGGCAAGCCATATGACCTGCTTCTTGAAGAAGTAGATGGGATCGTTGCCAAAGTCGCTGCTGGCATAGGCGGTGATAGATGAAGCCGAGTAGATCATCACCAGGCCCAGGATGCACAGGGCCGCCACGGCCAAGATGAAGAGCAGGCGCGGGCCCATGATGAGGGCCGGCGCACCGAAGAGGGTCGAGCCCTCCTCAGCGCGCGAGCGCTTGGAGGTAGCAGGCGCAGCTTTGCGCGCGCCGCGGGAGCCATCGCGTGCGTCGTTCGCCCCAGCGCCCTTCTTCACGCTTGGGGCCTCTTTTCTGCCAAAGGGCAGCTGCATGCTAGGCCTCCAGGGCGGCTACCAGGCCCTTGAAGACCTCGCCGCGGTGGTTGAAGGACTTGAACTCGTCGAAGGAGGCACATGCGGGGGAAAGCAGCACGACCTCTCCAGGGCGCGCAGACCGGGCAGCGTGGGCAAAGGCCTCGCGCATACCGGGCTCGCGGGCAAGCTCGATGCCGCTGCCCTCGAAGGCATGGCAGAAGCGCTCTGCCGCCTCTCCGTAGACCACGGCCATGCGCACTGGGCCCTTGCACGCCTCTACCAGAGGTGCGAGGTCCGTGCCCTTGTCGCGCCCGCCCAAGAGCAGCACGATGGGCTGCCCGGGAAAGGCCTTGAGCGCCACGAGGACTGCGTCGACGTTGGTCGCCTTGGAGTCGTTGAAGTAGCCCACGCCGCCAACGCTGCCGCAGGGCTCGATGCGGTGCTCGAGCGCGGCAAAGCTCCTCAGGCCCTGGGCCACTCCCTGGGCGCTGCAGCCGTAGCCCAGCGCGCAGGCTGCGGCGGCGAGCGCGTTCATGACGTTGTGGGGGCCCTTGATCTGTAGCTCAGCCGCAGGGCAGAGCTCGCTCAGCCGGCCTCCCATGCTCACGCAGAGCATGCCGTCCGCGCGCTCGAAGGCGCAGTCGCCATCGTCTTGCACGCCAACGCGCACGGAGGTGATGTCGCGCGCTCGCAGGGCACCGAGCAGCTGGGCGCTGCCGGGTACCTCGTCGCAGACCACGGCGGTGCAACCGGGGCCCATGTTGTCGAAGATCTTGAGCTTGGCCTGGGCGTAGGCCTCCAGGCTGCCGTGCCAGGAGATGTGGTCCGGGGTGATGTTGAGCAGGGCGGCCACGCGCGGGGCAAAGCGGCTGGTGGAGGCAAGGCCGTAGGAGGACATCTCGGCCACGAGCGCCTCCCCTTCGCGGCGGTGCTCGACGCTTTCCGTGCAGGTGTCGCCGATGTTGCCGCAGGGGTAGGCCAACATACCCGCTGCGGTGAGCAGGTGGGCGAGCAGGGCCGTGGTAGTGGTCTTGCCGTTGGTGCCGGTCACCGCCAGCCAGCCGTGGGGCGAGAGCCTGAAGGCGTACTCGCACTCCCCCACCAGCTCTGCGCTGGCGGCAGCCGCGCTCTTGTAGAAGGCGCTGTTCTGCGAGATGCCGGGGCTGGCAACGCACAGGTCGTAGCTGCCCTGCACCTCCTCTGTGTCGAAGACGACGCGAGCCCCCGCATCGCGCAGGGGCTGGGCAGCCTGGAGGGCAGACTCGCTCGAAGGGCCCGCATAGACGGTGACGGCATCGCCAGCTGCCAGGGCATGGTGGGCGGCAGCCGCCCCGGCCTTGCCCAGGCCCAGCACCAGTACGTTCGACACAGCTGACTCCTTACATCCGGGTGGCAAAGAACGCCACAAAGCCGAGGCCCGCCAGCAGGGCGGTGATGATCCAGAAGCGCATGACGACCTTGGTCTCGCTCCAGCCCTTCTTCTCGAAGTGGTGGTGCAGCGGGGCCATGAGGAAGATGCGCTTGCGGGTCTTCTTGAAGTAGGCGACCTGGATGATGACGGAGAGCGCCTCGACCACGAAGATGCCGCCGATGATCAGGGAGAAGAGCTCTGTCTTGGTGATGACGGCGATGGCGGCAAAGGCTGCTCCCAGGGCCAGAGAGCCGGTGTCTCCCATGAAGATGCTAGCCGGGTAGCAGTTGAACCAGAGGAAGCCGATGCATGCGCCCGCCGCCGCCATGGCAAAGACGCCCAGGTCGAGCATGTTGCACGAGAAGCAGATGGCGGCCATGACACCCATGGCGATCATCACCGTGCCCCCTGCCAGGCCGTCGAGGCCGTCGGTGAGGTTGACGGCGTTGGACATGCCCGCCATGAGCAGGAAGACGAAGAGCACGTAGAGCCACGGCACGTAGACGTCGCCGATAGTGAACGCCAGAACGCCGAGGTCGATGTCGACGTTGATGAAGGGTATGGTCACCAGGGGGCTCACACCCAGGGCGTTCACGGCGATGAGACAGAAGGCGACGCTGATGGCGGTGAGGCCGAGCATCTTCTGCGCGGGGGTGAGGCCCAGCGAGCGCTCCTTGGCCACTTTTGCGGCGTCGTCCACAAAGCCCAGCAGGCCGGTGAGCAGGGTGGCTGCCGCAACCAGCAGCAGCTTGAGGTCCGGCGCGAAGACGATGAAGACGGAGAGGCACATCATGAGAAGGATGACCACACCGCCCATGGTGGGCGTGCCCTGCTTGACGAGATGGCCCTCTGGGCCGTCTGCGCGCACCTGCTGGCCGATCTCCCTGTGGCGCAGCAGCTTGATGAACGCCGGCATCACCGCCACGGTAAGGGCCATGGAGATGACCAGCGCCAAGAAGAGCTGGAAGGTTGGGTACTGGTTGAACATGCTCAGCATCTAGCTAACAATCTCCTCTGCGATCTTCTCGAAGCCCATGAAGCGCGATGCCTTCACGAGCACCGTGTCCTGGGGCTCGAGCCGCTCCTTGAGGAAGGCGATGGCTGCGGGGACGTCTGCAACCTGGGCCACCTCGAAGGGTGCTTGGGCGTCGAGGGCAGCTGCAGCGATGTGCTCCGCAAGCGGGCCCACGCACAGCAGCAGGTCGAGCGGGGCAGCGGCGGCACAGCGGCCCACCTGGCGGTGGAGCTCTGCCTCCTGCTCTCCCAGCTCGCCCATGTCGCCCAAGACGGCGATGCGCCTGCCCGGGCAGCTCATGCGGCCCAGGGTGGCGAGCGCAGCCCTCATGGAGTCGGGGTTTGCATTATACGCATCGTTGAGCACGGTGAGGCCGTTGTCTGCGCGGGTGAGCTCCATGCGCATGGAGCTGGCTTGCGCCTGGGCAAGGCCGTCGGCGATCTGCTGGGGGGATTCTCCCAGGTAGCTGCCCACAGCGGCAGCGGCCAGGGCGTTGCCCACGTTGTGCTCGCCGGGGATGCCCAGCGCTACGGCGACGGGCTCCTCGGTGCCGATGCAGAGCATGAAGCGGGCGCAGCCGTCCGCGCCGATCTCCACCTGCTCTGCGCGGACGTCGGCGTCTGGCGCCAGGCCAAAGCGGGTGACGCGCAGCTCTCGCTCGGGCGCACCCGCAGACTCCAGCAGCAGCCCGGTCATGTCGTCGTCTGCGTTGACCACGGCCATGCCCGTGGGAGGCAGGGCGGCGATCATCTCGCCCTTGGCGCGCGCGATGTTCTCGCGGCTGCCCAGCAGCTCCATGTGGCACACGCCCACGTTGGTGACCACGGCAACGTCCGGCTTGGCCACGCGGCAGCCCGCTGCGATCTGCCCCATGCCGCGCATGCCCATCTCCACGACGAGCGCCTCGGTGTCTGCCGGGGCGCCCAGCACGGTGGCGGGCATGCCCAGCTCGTTGTTGCGGTTGCCCTGCGTTGCGACGGTGCGGTAGCGCTGGCTCAGGACAGAGAACAGGAGGTCCTTGGTGGAGGTCTTGCCGGTGGAGCCGGTGACGCCCACGACCACCGCCCTCAGGGTGCTGCGCCAGTAGGCGGCCAGCCTGGCGATGGCCTCGTACCCGTCCTCAACCACGGCCACCGGGCAGGCGAACTCCCCGGCGATAGCCAGGGCGCTCGAGCCCGGCTCGCGCGTGCACACCACCATGGCGGCCCCGCCGCCGATCGCGGCGGCCACGTAGTCGTTGCCGTCGACGCGCTCGCCCGGCAGGGCCAAGAAGAGGTCGCCTGGCTGCACTGCGCGCGAGTCCCAGGTGATGCCGGTCACCTGGGAGCGGGTTGATTCCTCGTCTGAGTGAAGGATGCCGCCGATGGCGTCCATCACCTCTTGAACTGTTAGCTGCATAGCTCGTCAAGACCTTCCGCAGCCACTTCGCGGTCGTCGAAGTGGTGCTTTGTCGTTCCGATGATCTGGTAGTCCTCGTGACCCTTGCCGGCGATGAGGACGGAGTCGCCCGGCTGAGCCAGACCCAGCGCAAAGCGTATGGCCTGCGCGCGGTCTGCGATGACGTGGGTGCGCTCCTCGCCGCCCTCCATGCCGGGCAGGATCTGGGCGATGATGGCCTCCGGGTCCTCTGTGCGGGGGTTGTCGGAGGTGACCACGGCGATGTCTGCGTCGAGCGCGGCGCGGCCCATCTTGGGGCGCTTGGTGGCGTCGCGGTCCCCGCCGCAGCCGAACACGCAGATGACGCGGCCCGGGGTCACCGCCTTGCAGGCGCTGATCGCCTTTGCCACGCTGTCCGGCGTGTGCGCGTAGTCCACCAACACGCCAAAGCCCGGGTCCGTGTTGCGCGTGCCCACCACGCGCTGCAGGCGGCCGGGCACCTGGGGCGCGGTCTCGAGCGCGCGGCAGATGAGCTCTGTGCTGTAACCCAGGGCAAGGCCGATGCCAAAGCAGACGAGCGCGTTCTCCACGTTGAAGCGGCCCACCAGGGGCAGGGTGATCTGGAGCTGCTGGCCGGCGGCCTCGATTGAGAGCTGCGTGGAGTGCGGGGCGAAGCTGGCCTGCAGCAGACGGACGTCTGCCTCGGGAGCGCTGCCCACGGTGATGGGCGCACGCCCCACAGAGCGGCAGAGCTCTGCCAGCCTGCGGCCGTACTCGCCGTCTGTGCAGATGACGCAGCGCTCCACATCGTGCTCGGTGAACAGGGCGGCCTTGGCGCGGAAGTAGGCCTCCATGGTCTTGTGGTAGTCCAGGTGGTCCTGGGTCAGGTTGGAGAAGGCGGCCACGGCAAAGCGGGTGCCCAGGATGCGGCCCAGGTCGATGGCATGGCTCGAGACCTCGAGCGCGGCCACGCCCACGCCGGCTTCAGCCATCTCCGCAAGCATCATCTGCAGGTCGCGGCTCTCTGGGGTGGTGTGAAGCGACGGGCGCACCTCGCTGCCGACATGGCACTCCACCGTGCCCATGAGGCCGGCGGTCTCACCCGCCACCTGCGCCATGTGCTCCACCAGGAAGGTGGTGGTGGTCTTGCCGTTGGTGCCGGTCACGCCCACCAGGCGCAGCTTTTCGCTGGGCTGCCCGAAGAAGCGCGCGCTGCCCAGGGCAAGGGCCTTGCGGGCGTCGTAGACCAGGAACTGGGGCGCGTTAAGCGGGAGCGGGCGCTCCACCACCAGGGCCGCAGCCCCGCGCTGCAGCGCATCTGCCGCATAGTCGTGGCCGTCAGCGGCGGTCCCGGGGACGCAGAAGAACAGCGCGCCGGGCGTCACCCCGCGCGACGAGAACTCGATGGACGAGACCTCGAGCAAGGCGCTGGCCCCCTCGAGCGGCTCGACGTACACATCCTGGAGGATGTCTGCAACGCTCATCTGTGCAGTCATGCTGTCTCCCCTCTTCAGCTGGATCAAAAGCTCCTAGAAGCTCAAGATTCCAGCCTAACCCTCTGTGGAGCCAACCTGGTAGCGGTTGGCGGCAAAAGACATGATATCTGCGAATACCGGGCCGCAAACGGGGCCGCCGCCCTCCTCTGTCTGGGGGCGCTCGATGGTCACCAGGCAGACGAGGTCGCAGTCGGAGTCGTCGATCCAGCCGCAGAAGCTCACGATGTAGGCGCCGGCGATGTAGGAGCCGGTGGAGCCGGCGACCTCGGCGGTGCCCGTCTTGCCGACCACCTTGAGGCCCTTGATGGCCGCGGCCTTGCCCGTGCCCTTGGTCACCACGCTGCGCAGCATCTTGGTTATCTTGTCGCAGGTCTTCTTGTTGCCCGCCTTCTTGGTGGCGCCGTACTTCTCTGCGTATTCGGCGCTTTTCTCCGCATTGTTGGGCAGGCTCACCAAGAAGTGCGGCACGTGCATGGTCCCGCCCTGCTCGACAGCGCCGTATGCGCGCACCAGCTGCATGCCGGTGACGGCCACGCCCTGGCCAAATGTGATGTTGGCCGCTTGCACGCCGTCCCAGTCCTTGGTCTCCTCGAGCATGCCGCTCGCCGCACCGGGGAAGTCGACGCCTGTGGATTCTCCAAAGCCGAACTTCTTGTAGGTCTTGTAGAGCTTCTCCAGGCTCACCTTCCTGGAGGCCAGCACCGTGCCGATGTTCGAGGAGTCGGCGATGATGGTTTCCAGCGACATGCGCTCCGTGCCGCTGCGCTCGTGGGAGTCAGTGACCGTGTGGTCGTAGACCTTGAGCTTGGCGGGGACGGAGAACACGGTCGAGTTGCTCGCCTTGCCGGCGTCGACCACCGAGTAGGCGGTGAAGGTCTTGAAGGTGGAGCCGGGCTCGTAGGAGTCGGCCACGCTCCACAACTTGCCGGCGTCGTAGACGTAGCCGCCCTTCTTCTTGTCGCTGTTCTTGGTGAAGGAGGCCGCCGCGTAGATCTCTCCGCTCGACGCGTCCATGATGGTGACAGAGCCGCCTTTGGCCTTGTACTTGGCGATCGCCTTCTTGAGGCTCTTCTCGGCCTTCTGCTGGAGCTTGATGTCGATTGAGCAGATCATGTCCTCCCCGTCTTGCGCGGAGTTGACCACCAGGCTGCCGCCGGCGATGGGTATGCCGCTGTCGCTTTTCTCCTGCTGTATGGAGCCGTTGACGCCTGCCAGCAGGGTGTCGTACTGCAGCTCGAGGCCGGAGGTGCCGCGATAGGCCTCGCTGAGGTCAGTGCGCCCGGCGATCTGGTCGTCGGGGACGATGTTGCCGTCTTGGTCGAGCATCTTGAGGCCCACGGTGCCGATGACCTGGCTGCCGGTCTCGCCGTTGGGGTAGACGCGCGTGGAGTCCTCCTCGTAGTAGACGCCCTGGAGGCGGGCGTCCTTGAGGGCCTGCTTGAGCTGGGCGGCAAGTTCTTTATCGCAGCGGCGCTGCACCACCACGTAGGCAGTGCCCTGGCGGGTCACCATCTCGTAGTAGTCGTCGTAGCTCTTCTCATAGGTAGAACCCAGCTGCTCGTAGAGAATCTTGGCCACGGCGGCCTGGGGCTCTTCGAGCTGGGCACGCTCTGCGTCTGTCACGGCTGCGGTGTAGTCTATGTCGTTGGGGTTGAGGTTGATGGTGGTCGACTCGATGCTCGAGGCGATGACCTCGCCGTTGCGGTCGTAGATGGTGCCGCGCTTGGCGACGTCGACCGTGGTCTTGACAGCCTGGTCCTCTGCGCGCGCCGCCAGCTGGGGAGCGTCGAAGACGCACAGCTTGAACAAGCCCGCGAAGATGACGAGGATGACGACGGCGAAGAAGGCCAGGATCACCAGCTCGCGGTTGAAGCCGTCATCGGGCGCCTGGCTCCTGCCGCGCGCTGAGTTGCCTCTGCCTGCCACGGGCACCGCCTACTTGCTGGAGCCCAAGACGGAGTTCTGGATGCTCTTGAGGGTGGAGGAGATGCTGATGGAACCCGTGCTGCCCAGCACGGTCTTGGCGGGGAGGGCGACGGTGATGCGCTCGGTGCTCGAAGGGGCGCTCATGCCCATGCGGGTGGCCTTCTTCTGGATGTCTGTGGGATTGGAGAGCACGGCGTGGCGGATCTCGAGGTCGTTGCCGGCTGCGCGGGCGTCCTCGATCTGGGTCTGGAGCATGGCAGAGCTCTCCAACGCCTGGACGGTGGAGACAGAGAGGAACACGCGGACGCTGCAGATGACGGCCAGCACGGCCACGGCGGCTATGGCGAACTTGAAGCCGCGCACCGCCGCGAGGGAGAGCTTTGCGGCGCGCTGCGCGCTCTTGCCTTCGCCGGGGATGACGGTGTAGCGCTCACGGGGCTGCTGCTGGGGGGCCTGGGGCTCGAGCTGGCGCGCGGCGCTGCCGTAGTACCCGCTGCGGGTCCCGTACGCTGCGTTGGAGCCGTAGCGGCTGCGTGCTGCCTGCGCCATGGCGCCTCCCTTCGTTTCCTCCCAGCTAGCTAGAGCTTCTGGGCTACTCGCAGTACCGCGCTGTGGGCGCGGGGGTTCTTCTCAACTTCCGCCTGGCCCGCCTTGACGGGCTTGCGGGTGATCACGCGGAGTACCGGCTCCTTGCCGCACATGCACACCGGGAACTCCGGGGGGCAGGTGCAGGGGTTGGCGGCCTTGCGGAAGGCCTCCTTGACCATCTTGTCCTCCAGCGACTGGTAGGACATGACGGCGATGCGCCCGCCAGGGTTGAGCCACCGCAGGGCGGCCTCGAGGGCGCGTTGCAGGACCTCCATCTCGCGGTTGACCTCCACCCTCAGCGCCTGGAAGCTGCGCTTTGCGGGGTGGCCGCCTTCGCGGCGTGCCTTGGCGGGGATGGCCCGCTTGATGACGTCGACCAGCTGGAGGGTGGTGAGGATGGGCTCCTCATCGCGCTGCTCGACGATGAGCTTTGCGATGCGGGCGGCCCATTTCTCGTCCGAGTAGTCGCGGAGAACCCGGGTGAGATCTGCTTCGTTGTAGGTGTTCACGATCTCTGCTGCGGTAAGGGTGTTGTTGCCCGGGTCCATGCGCATGTCCAGCGGCGCGTCCTCGCGGTACGAGAACCCGCGCTCGGGGAAGTCGAACTGCGGCGAGCTGACGCCGAGGTCGAAGAGTATGGCGTCGACGCCGGGGACCTCCGCCTCGACGAGCAGGCGGTCCATGTCGCCGAAGTTTCCCTTGAGGAGCAGGGGCGGGATGTCGAGCCCGCAGTCCTGGAGCCGCCTGCCGGCAGTCTCCAGGGCCATGTCGTCTTGGTCGATGCCGATCAGGATGCCATGGGGCGCGATGCGCTTGGCTGCCTCGAGGGAGTGCCCTGCGCCGCCCAAGGTGCAGTCGAGGTAGACCGAGCCGTCGTGCAGCTGCAGCGCCTCCATGCATTCCTCGAGCATGACAGGGATGTGCCGGTATTCCTGTGTCAATGTGCGGCTCTCCCCTAGATCAAGAAGTCGTCGAGCGAGAAGCCGGCCATGGCCTCCTCGTAGGCGGCTGCATCCCAGATCTCGACGTGGTCGTCGTCACCGATGATGTAGACGTCCTTGGTGATGCCCGCAGACGCCCTCTTCTTTGCAGAGAGGGTGATGCGGCCGGCGGAGTCGACCGTCGCGTTTTCCGCGCTGGCGTTGAGGCCCTTGCGGAACATGACGTCCTTGGCGCTGCGGGGGTTGTACCCGCTGGCGCCGTCTTCCCGCTGGGGGAAGAAGGAGTCGACCCACGCGTCGAAGGCTTCTTCAGAGAAGACAGAAAGTGCCCCGCTTACGCCGGGCACTACGATGACCTCCTCCGGGAGGGCCTTGCGGAACTTGGCAGGCAGCGACACGCGACCCTTGGCGTCAACGGTGTGTTGGTATTCGCCGTGGAATCGCATGCGGTCCTTCCAAGTGTGGGCAAAGGGGTGAAACTTTGGCAGCCCCCCTGGGTTTGTTTGAGTTTCGTTTGGGGAGCTGCTGAAGACAGAATATCCCTTTTTGCCCCACTTTCAAGGAGTTTTATCCCCTTTTATCCCACCATATAACTCTGTTACACAAGCCTTCCCCTCGGGTAACCACAAGATATTGTGGTGGAGGTTTGTCCCACCCCTAAATCTTTGAATATGTGAGGTGGAACACCTTCCCATGACTTTTTTGTGAATCCCACTTCTCCCCACTTTTTTGCCGTGACCAGCGGCTCAACGCGTGTTGATTCATGCTCTTGCGAGGCTGCTTGAGGTCTTTCGACTACGACGCCTGTGGCGCCT
>JBJEHM010000117.1:0-7659 GCA_051876075.1 Coriobacteriales bacterium | reverse complement strand
TGAACATGAAGGCGTGCGAAGAAGCGGCGGACGCAACGCTGGCGTACTACGCGGCCAACGCGGAGGCGTTTGCGGGCTCGACGGTGAGCGTCGAGTTCTCCGCTGTGCAGGCGCGCTTCGAGGCGCTGCTGGAGCCGGGCGCGCGCGTGCTCGACTTCGGGTGCGGGAGCGGGCGCGACGCCAAGCGCTTTGCGGAGGCGGGCTTTGCGGTTGACGCCACCGACGGCAGCCCGGAGCTCTGCCGGATCGCCGCGCAGCTCACGGGCCTGCCGGTGCGCTGCATGCGCTTCGAGGAGCTGGACGCCGTGGGCGAGTACGACGGCATCTGGGCGTGCTCGTCGATCCTGCACGTGCCCAGCGCGCAGCTGCCGGCGCTTCTGGCCACGATGGCCGCGGCACTCAAGGACGGCGGCGTGATCTACACCTCCTTCAAGTACGGCGAAAGCGAGGGCATGCGCCACGGCCGCTACTTCAGCGACTTCACGGAGGCGACGTTCGCGCAGCTCCTCGCCCAGATTCCCGCCCTGCGCGAGGAGGAGCACTGGGTCTCCAGCGACGTACGCCCCGGTCGCCAGGACGAGCGCTGGCTCAACGTCATCCTGCGCAAGGCGTAGGGGAGGGGTTCCGTAAACCTATTCCAGAGGCGTAGGGCTGCCAAAGCCCCTGCGGCGTGCTAGTATGGGTGCCGGCGACGGCCTGAGCTGCACCAGGCGACGCCGTTTGTATTCTTGCGAGACGCTAGCTTCGGCTAGCGCTTCGCGTTATTACGCCCGGATCGCCCCGGCCGAGTAGAGACCAGCTCCTGGTGCCAGATATCGACACGGCTCCCAAGATCGTCAGGTGCTACCAGGAGGACGGAGCGTTCGCCGATCACCAGCACAGCCGCGTCGCCATCGCCGACGGGCACGATAACAAGGACGTCCGCCTCAACACCGGCCTTCCGTCGCCAATACTTCACTGCATGATCTAGACCTGCTCCGGTCGACCTGGTAAACAGATCTCATCACTCAGTTGATTGGAGCCCTCATGAGCAACCGGTGCTACTGCACGCTTCGCCACGATGATTTCAAAAGCCCTAAGTTCAAAGAGCTTGCGCTTCATCGATTGGCCGATGCGCAGGCGGGCACCTTCGCGGTTGAGCAGACGCAGCTCAGGGCATGGGAGAGGGAGCTGGACATCCTCGCCCTCGTTGCGCAGGCCCATCCGGATTGCGTCATCGCCCTCGAGTACATGATCCCGCGAATGGGCAAGCGCGTAGATGCTGTGGTTCTCTGCGAAGGCGTCGTATTCTCCATCGAGTTCAAGGTGGGGGAGGCCTCCTATCCGCAGGCCGCGAAGGACCAAGCTGCTGACTACGCGTTCGACCTCAAGAACTTCCATCTCCAGAGCCATGACCGTCTCATCGTGCCCATCCTGGTGTGTACCGAGGCACCGCGACGCGCTGTCTCCCTCAAGGAAAACCATGACGGAATCTTCGAGACCGTTCTCGCCAATGCCGCCGGCCTGACCGCGGCGATTGACGCTACTTTGCAAGCGCTGCCGCCCCAGCTGCCCTTGGATTGCGACGCCTGGCTCAACGCCCGTTACAGCCCCACGCCCACCATCGTGGAGGCGGCCCAGGCGCTGTACGAGTCGAACCAGGTTGAGGACATCTCTCGCCACGAGGCCGACTGCACGGACATCAACGCCACCACCATCTGCATCGACGCCATCATAGAGAGCAGCCGCGCCAACGGGCGCAAGTCGATCTGCTTCATCACCGGCGTGCCCGGCGCGGGCAAGACGCTCGTGGGCCTCAACATCGCGAGCAAGCGCCGAAGCTGCAACGGCGTCGATGACCGCGACCTGGCGGTGTTCCTCTCCGGCAACGGCCCGCTCATCGAGGTCCTGCAAGCATCCTTGGTCGAGGACCAGTCGCAGCGCGATGCAGAGGCGTGCAGGCTCTGCTCCCACAGGCGCTCTAAACGAGAGTGCCGGGCGCGCGGCTGTGCGCACTACCGCACGAAAGACGAGATCCGCTCTGAGGTGAAGACCTTCGTCCAGGGTGTGCACCTCTTCCGAGAGGAGCTTTTCATCAGCGACTATCCGCCGGAGGAACATATCGCCATCTTTGACGAGGCGCAGCGCGCGTGGTCGCGGGAGCAGCTCTCCAGGAAGATGAAGACCCGCTGGCGCAACCGCCGCGACAACGTCGACAAGTCAGAGCCCGAGTGCCTCATCGAGTACATGGACCGGCTGCAGGACTGGGCCGTCATGATCTGCCTGGTGGGTGGCGGGCAGGAGATACACGACGGCGAGGCCGGCATCGCGGAGTGGTTCGCAGCGCTGCGCGAGAAGTTCCCCTGGTGGGACGTCTACGCCTCTCCGGAGATCTCCGGGTCGACCTATCTGGCGAGCAGGGATCTCAGCGCAGTTGCGGGGCCGGTTCACTTTGAGGAGAAGCTGCATCTGGGCGTCGACATGCGAAGCTTTAGGAACAAGAGGGTTGCCGCATTCGCAGAGGCCGTGGTCGAAAACAGGCCTGCGGAAGCAGCACGGCTGTATCAAGAGATTGCGGCGAACTACCCCGTCTACATCACGCGCGATCTGGGCCGGGCCAAGCAGTGGGTGCGCAGCCAGACGCACCGGCCCTCCGACCGCTACGGGATCATCGCCGGTTCACATGGCGAGCGCATCCGCGCGGACGGCATCATGGTTCCCAGCACGGGCTTCGACGCCAAGACGTGGTTCCTCGCGGACCGCTCCAATATCAACTCCTCGTACTTCATGGAGATAGCCGCTTCTGAGTTCAAGATCCAGGGGCTGGAGATCGACTACGCCGTTGTGGCCTGGGAGGCGGACTACCGCTACCACGACGGGGAGTTCCATTACCACCGCTTTTTCGGGGACAAGTGGCAGAACGTCACTGCCCCGATGAGGCAGCGCTATCTTGCCAACGGCTATCGCGTGCTGCTGACACGTGCGCGCCAGGGCTTTGTGATCTACGTGCCCACAGGATCTGAGTACGATCCCACTCGGCCGCCGAGCTGGTACGACGGCACCTACGAGTACCTCCGCAGCATCGGCATCCGGGAGCTGCCTGCCGAGGATAGCGGGGAACCAGCTTTGTATGGCAGCGAGAGCGTTGTGTATTCGGAATGCGAGGATGTAGAGCAGATGGAAGATGCGGTGTCTGACGAACAGTGCGCCTCAGCTCCAAGACAGCGGGGCGATGTGGCCGATGCTCTCTTCGCCATGAAGAACAAGCAGTTCGCCTTTGCCTGCGCCGAGCTGTTGAAGGGCAGCAGGGCGCTTGATCGCAGCCTCGACTTCCTCCTCGACGAGCGGCGCTGCAAGGAGGAGCTTGACCACTCGTGGCCTGTGCTTGTCGATGTCACACATATGAGCGTGAGCGAGAGGTATTCGGCGGCGCGAGATGCGAGCGGGAAGATGCGCTACTACAAGGATGCCGTTGAGCTCGACGGGAGGATGCTCCTTCTTTCGAACGACTGGTATTACAACAAGGCCAAGCGCGACAACAGGACGCCGTTTGTGAACTGGCTCATGTCACAGCTTTAGGGTTGGGAGCGGCGTTGCTGCCTGGGTATGAGTTGCTGGGACGGTGATGCCTCTTTGCTGTCGACCTCTAGAGGTGACGAAAGGCTGTCAAAATCCCCCTGCGGCGTGCTAGTATGGGTGCCGACGACAGCCTGAGTGGAACCAGGCGCTGCCGTTATGGTGTTTTTTGAGAAGGCGCTAGCTTCGGCTAGCGTTTCTCATTTCCGCCTCTAGGCCGCTTGGGCCATGTTGTGGCCAGCTCTACGACCGCCGCCGCGAGCGCTTAGGTGCGTCCATTAAACGCCCCCAGCGAGCGCATCGTTTAACGGGCGGGGTTAAGGGCGAGCTGCGGGATCTTTTCCGCTTTGCTGGCCGGGGGTATCCTGGACAGCGGGCAATTTGCAATCAGAGGAGAGCACCATGACCTTGAAGACCGTGCGCGTGGTTGCGGCAATCATCGAGCACGAGGGCCGCATCTTGGCGACCCAGCGCGGCTATGGCGACTACGCGGGCGGCTGGGAGTTCCCCGGCGGCAAGATCGAAGCGGGTGAGACTCCGGAGCAGGCCATCGTGCGTGAGATCCACGAGGAAATGGACACCGCTATCACGGTCGAGCGCCTGGTAACCACCGTCGAACACGATTACGAGACCTTTCATCTGAGCATGGATTGCTTCCTCGCACACCTGAAAGACGGCCACTATCAACTCCTCGAGCACAGCGCTGCCAAGTGGGTTGACTCCGCCAGCGTCGACACGGTTGACTGGCTGCCGGCCGATATCAAGGTCGTCAACGTCATCAAGCAGCAGGGCATCCTGTAATGGCTGCCGCTCTCCATGCGTTTGAAGAGGACCTTCGCAGTTCTATCACCACAGCGCTTATCGACTTGAGGGAAGACTCGAAGGCCTCGCTGCAGCCAAGCCTGATCGTCAACAACTACCGCGAGGGAGAGAAGACCCTCGTTCACGTCCTCGAAGAGCTGGAGACTTGCGACGAGTACTTTTTCTCGGTGGCCTTCATCGCGGAAAGCGGCCTCATCCTGCTCGCAGACGCTATCGAGGAAGCCGCCCGCCGCGGCGTCCAGGGCAAGATTCTCACTGGTACTTACCTCAACTTCAACAACCCGCGGGCCTTCCGCCGCTTGCTCGCCCTGTCCAACGTGGAAGCGCGCGTATTTAACGGTGAGCTCCACGCAAAGGGCTACCTGTTCAAACACCAAGACAGCTACCACCTCATTGTCGGCAGCTCCAACCTCACGGACAACGCCCTCACACGCAACCAGGAGCTCAACCTCTCCATCACCTCCATGCAAAACGGCAAGCTCGTGCACGACACCCAGCGCGAGTTCAACCGCCTGTGGTCGCATGAGCGCAGCTCGCCGCTCACAGAGGAGTGGATTGCGGAGTACGAGCCGATCTATTCGTCACAGCAGCGGCAGCGGGTCCAGGTTCTCTCAGAGACGGCGGGGGAGAGGCTCATCCAGCCTAACGCCATGCAGACTGCGGCGCTCGAGGGCCTGCGTACCGTGCGCGAAGCGGGCCACGAGCGCGCCCTGCTCATCTCCGCAACGGGTACCGGCAAGACCTACCTTTCGGCCTTTGACGTGCGCGCCGTCCGGCCAGAGCGTGTGCTCTTCGTCGTGCACCGCCGCCGCATTGCCGGTGACGCGCTCGAGAGCTTCAAGAACGTGCTCGGCAAGTCGTACAGCTACGGCATCTACTCGAGCGACCAGAAGGACGCGCAGGCAAGCTGCCTCTTCTGCACGGTGCAGACGCTCTCGCGTGAGGAGAACCTGCACAGTTTTGCGCGCGATGCTTTCGACTACATCATCGTCGACGAGGTGCACCGCGCAGGCGCGGAGTCCTACCAGCGCGTTATCGACTACTTCCAGCCCAAGTTCTTGTTGGGCATGTCGGCCACGCCGGAGCGCAGCGACGACTTCGACATCTACGCGCTGTTCAACCACGTCATCGCCTACGAGATCCGCTTGAACGAGGCGCTGGAAAACGACATGCTCGCCCCCTTCCACTACTTTGGCGTGCACGAGATCGAGGTGGACGGGCAGCTGCTCGATGAGGATGCGGACTTCCACCACCTGGTGAGCGATGAGCGCGTGCGTCACATCCTCGAGGCGACGGAGCGCTATGGATACTCCGGCGAGCGCGTGCGCGGCCTGATGTTTGTCTCGCGCAAGAAAGAGGCCGAAGAGCTCTCCGCCAAGCTCAATGAGCGGGGCCTGCGCACGGTTGCCCTTTCGGGCGACGATGACGACGAGCGACGCTCCGCTTGCATCGACCGCCTCGAGCGTGAGGAGAACGACGCTTTCGCGCTCGACTACATCATCACGGTCGACATCTTCAACGAAGGCGTCGACATTCCCTCGGTCAACCAGGTGGTCATGCTGCGCCCCACACAGTCCGCGATTGTCTTCGTGCAGCAGCTCGGCCGCGGCCTGCGCACCTTTCCCGGCAAAGACTACGTGGTCGTCATCGACTTCATCGGCAACTACAACAACAACTACATGATTCCCATGGCGCTGTTCGGCGACCGCAGCGGCAGCAAGGAGCGCCTGCGCAAGCACGTGGCCAGCGGCTTCAGCGAGCTGCCAGGCGCCTCGACGGTGAGCTTTGACCGCATCTCGCGCGAGCGCGTGCTGGCCAACATCAACAGGACCAACCTCTCCAAGGTGGGCATCGTCAAGGACGCGTACCGCGAGCTCAAGCAGAAGGTGGGCCGCATCCCCAGCCTGCAGGACTTCCGCCGCTTTGGCTCGATCGACCCGCAGCTCATCTTCTCCAATGCGAGCCTGGGCACGTATCACCGTTTTCTAAGCAAGTACGAAAACGAGTACACGTGCGAGCTGAGCGTCGAGCAGGAGCGCATCTTAGAGTTCGTCTCCAAGGAGCTCTCCGAGGGCAAGCGCCCCGCCGAGCTCGTTGTCTTGAGGCGGCTCATGGAAGGCGCTGGGGTCGAGCGGGGCGAGCTGTTGGATGAGATCGCCATGCTGATGCCGGGCGCGGGCGACGCCGAGGTGAGGCGCCAGCTGGGGTCGGCCCTGCAGGTGCTGAGCCTGGAGTGGTACGGGCAGAGCGCGCGCAGCAAGTACCAGCCCCTGTGCGCCGTGAGCGGTGAGCGTGTGTTCCGCTCTCCGCAGCTCGAGGCCTCGTTTGTGTCGCCGGCGTTCTGCATGCACTTGGCTGACCTGATCGAGTACTCGCTGGACAACTGGATCACGGGCTTTCGCGATGAGTGCCAGGGAGCGCCGCTGGCACTCTACCAGCGGTATTCGCGCAAGGATGCCTGCCGCCTGCTGTGCTGGGAGCACGACGACTCCAGCACCGTGTACGGCTATTCTTTTAAGACATGCGATTGGCTCATATTTGTTACGCTCGAAAAGAGTGCGAATATTTCCGCTTCAACACAATATCCCGACGCTTTTGTGGCGGAGGACCAATTCGACTGGACTTCAAAGCCCAATCGAAAAGTGGGTTGTACGGATTGGAAGCAGCTAAATCTTGCTATGCAAGGGAAAGAGAATACTAGGATTCACCTGTTTGTGCAGAAAGCAGGCGATGAAGGGCAGGAGCATTACTACCTAGGCCGTGTGTCACCCCAAGAAATGAGCCAAGGCTGCATTAAGGATGACAACGACAAGGTACTGCCGTTGATTGAAGTCCGATTCAAGCTCGAGCGGGAGGTCCGCCACGACGTTTATCGCTATCTCACGAGCTTCTAACGGGCGGAAGCCTGCCCGCACGTCTTCGACGTGTCGGTGTGCTCGATGACTCATTTTTTCGGCGCGATGACGGATGGATAGTTCCTGATGGGCTGTATCCCCCCGGATTCCTGCAGGACGAGTATGCAAATTGTGCTGGGCGCGAATTGACTACAATGATGCGGATGTTGCCAGCGGGCATTCATCGCGAACGCATAAGGGACTGATGGGAGCGGCGTGACAGACATGAACGAGCGTGAAGCGGCGGAGGCTACGCTGGCGTATTACGCGGCGAACGCGGAGGCGTTTGCGGGCTCGACGGCGAACGTCGAGTTCTCGGCCGTGCAGGCGCGTTTCGAGGCGCTGCTGGAGCCGGGTGCGCGCGTGCTCGACTTTGGCTGCGGGAGCG
>JBJEHM010000116.1:2800-7773 GCA_051876075.1 Coriobacteriales bacterium | reverse complement strand
GAACCGCCTTGTGCGGGTGGGCTGCTGCGTGCCCAGCACCCTTGGCATTGCCGTGCCTGGGGACCGCTGTATCCAGCGCCCGGTTTGGGAGCATACTTTGGCACCGCTGGGTTCACAGGCTCAGGCCACCCAGATCTATGAGGAAGAGCGAGACGCCTTCTTCCGCATCCTGCTGCACGACGACCGGAACAGCTACTACGTGCTGTCCTCGGACGAAAGCGGCGCATGGACAGACACGCCGCTCAAGCGCAATCAGCTCCCCTTCCAGCGCTTCGACAGCTCCTCCAACTACTACATCACCCACAACGGCTTCTCTGACCGCCGCCGCAAGCTCGAAAGCACGCGCCAGGTCAACGCGCTGTTCTACGACCTGGACTGCCACGGCGCCGGCCAGTTCGAGTGCCGCCGCCTGGTGGCCGAGGCCCAGCGCATCATCCAGGGCGCCGTCGAGCGCGGCGATTTGCCGCAGCCCACCATGGTCGTCGACTCCGGCCGCGGCCTGCACCTCTACTACGTGCTCGAACGCTCCATCCCCTACCGCCTCAAGGCAGGCGACGAGCTCAAGGTCAACGAGAAGGGACTCACTTTCTTCCAAGACGTCCAGAAGCGCCTGGCGGCCGTCCTCACCGAGCTCTTAGCCGAGCTTGAGGGCATCGATGTGGACCAGGCCGTGTTCGACCACACCCGCGTCTCGCGCATCCCCGGCACCTACAACGCCAAGGCCGGCTGCCGCGCTCGCCTCGTGGGTGGCCCCGGCCCCTACTGCCATCTGACGGAGCTCGCCGCGTACAGGCCCGCCAGCACTCCCGGCCGCGCGCCCGAGCCGGCGCCGAGGCCCACGGGCACGGTCATCCGCCTCAACCGCCTGATGATGGCCCGCCTCAAGAAGGTGGCAGAGCTGCAGGGGCACCGCGGCTTTGCGTGCGAGGGCACCCGTGAGCTCATGTCCTTTGTCTACTACAACACCGCCGTCCAGATCTACGAGCGCGCTGAGGCACGTGCGCGCCTGGAGGCCTTCAACGCCCGCTTCAAGCAGCCCCTCCCCTGCTCAGAGCTTGACGGTATCCGCAGCTCCGTCGATTCCGTGGTGAACGTGAAGGGCGAGAGCGGCTACTACGTCCTCAACGCAGAGACCCTTGTCAGGCTTCTCGGCCTCACGCAGCAGGAGATGGACGAGCTGCAGTTCTTCAGCTCCAAGCGCGCAGTGGAGCGCACCGAGGCCAAACGCAAGACCCGGCAAAGGCGTGAGGAGCGCAACGCACGGATCTGCGCCCTGTACGCAGAGGGCACCCTGACCCAACAGCAGGTGGCAGACAACGTGGGATGCAGCGTGCGCACCGTGTGCTCGGTCCTGAAAGATGCAGGCCTCACGCACCCGCGTCTGACAACGAGCGCAGCCGCCACAACGCAGTCCAAGCACACAGCTGCCCAAGAAACCCGCCAGAGCAAGCTCCAAGCGCTGAGGCAGCTCATCGGCCACCACACCACTCTCTCTGCAGCCCCTCACTCTGCAATTTCTTGTCACCCGTGTCTTTGGGGTAGTGCGCAGAGGGACTCTGGGCTGTTTGATGATGGTCTTTTCGCTTCCGCTTCGCCCTCCCGGCGTTTAGGAGAGCTTTTGTCTGCCTATGTGCGGCCCCTGTTTGCGACTAGTAGTTCTCCACCAGATGAGCAGCTTGCCCTGCCCCTGCTCTGCTAGATCTTGTGTTTATATGCCGAGCGGGTTGCCACTGGTTTTCTGGACAACCCGCTCGTGTGCTCTTTGTGGTTTCGTCTCGTCCTGCTCAGGAGCGCTTCTAGCCTTTCAGATCGTCATCGATCCTCTTGTCGAGCTGTATGATCAGCTCCTTGATCTCGCCGATCATTGCTGCGCTGGGGCGACCGGGGTGCTTCACAGCTTTGCGCAGGGAGTTGCGGGCGTTCCTGACCAGGCTCTCAACGGTCTTCTGCTTGCGCTCGGTCTTTGATGGAGCGGCACCGTCTTCGATCGTGCCGGTCTTGGCGGCTTCGATGACATCGTCGATCTCGTCTCTCGACCCCTCCCCCGCTGCTATGGCATCGATTGCCTCGCGCTGCTTGTCCTCGGGCATGCGGGCCATGTCCAGTGCCTGCATCTTGCTCAGCGTACCTTCGTCCAAGAGCTCCTTGCCCTCGTCGACCAGGCGGTTGCTGATGGTCAGCTCCGCAGAGACGGTGCTTGAAGAGACGCCGAACTGCTCAGCCAGGATGTCGCGGGTGCGGACCCCCTTGTACTTCTTCTTGAAGGCGGGGTCGGTTTCGCGCTGCTTGGTGATGCGGTCTGCGATGATGGAGTAGCCCTTTGCGCGCTCGGATGGAGAGAGAACGCGCTGGGCCATGTTGTCCGAGTGGAGGACGAACAGCGCGTCTTCGTCAGACATGGTCCCCATGTTGCGCACCGGCACCATGGACCAGGCCTCTCCGTGGCGCTCGCGCAGCAGCTGGTGGGCACGCCACCTGCGCTCGCCGGCAAGGATCTGGCTCTTCTCGCCGGGGCCCATGTTGCGGACCAGCAGGGCTTCTGTGTTGCCGGATTCATAGATTGCAGCGGCCAGGTTCTCGATAGATTCTGGGTCGATGGAGTAGTCGTTCTCTGGATGCGGCTGCAGGTCGTCTACGTGGGCAAAGTCATAGCCCATCTGGGCGAGCAGGGCTTGGCGGCGGCTGTCGCTGGCTGACATCTCTGCTGGGGAAGCATCGGAGACGATGCGGTTATCGTAGGCTTCCTGGCGGATCTCATCGGGGCTCAGCTCCCTCAACTGGGAGGAGCGGACAGCAGCGCTGGCGCCGCCTGTCTTCTTCTTGGCTGCCTCAAACCTGGATTTACTCATTCATGGCCTCGATTTCCAGCGCCAAGGCGTTGTAGTCCTTAGCCACTTGAGAGGTGGAGTCGTAGGCGACCAGCGGCATCATGGCCAGGCTGGACTCGTTTGTGAGCGTGCCCTTGGAGATCTGGGTCTCAAAGTACTCGGCGCCCGGCAGGGTCTCCTTGAGCTCGTTGAGACCCAGGCGGTAGGCGTTGGTGTTCTTCTCGACCACGGTGATGAGGATGCGCCAGGGCTGCGGCTTGGTGCGGCGGCTCTTACCCACGTTGTTGATGGTGTTGATGACTTCGGGGAGGCCGACGATGGCGTATCCGTCCAGCTTGACGGGGAGGATGACCTCCGAGTGCCTGTTGCCTGCCTCCATCGCTACGAGCGCGTTGGTGATGGTCATGTCCAGGCGCGGGCCGCAGTCGATGATGATGTAGTCGAAGTGCTCCTGGAGGTCCTGGATGGCGTACTTGAGCAGGGTGTCTGCGCCGGTCTTCTCGTTGCGGATGTAGGAGTCGGCCTCGAGGAAGCGCATGTTGGAGGGGACGACCTTCACGTTCTTGTAGTCGGTTTCCATCATGACCTCGTCCAAGGTCTTCTTCTCGTGATCCATCCCCTGCCCGAAGAGAACGTCCACAATACACGGGGCTGTCTTGGTCACGTCGTACACATTGAAGGTCTGCGAGCTGTTGCCCTGGGCATCAAAGTCGATGATGAGGACCTTCTTGCCCAGTTCACCCAAGCAGACCGCCAGACAGCCGACGGAGGTGGTCTTGGCGACGCCGCCCTTGAAGTTCATGAAGGTGAGGATGGTGGGGAGGTCGCTGTCATCTTCCATTTCCAGCTGCTTCTTGAGCATCTGGTCCACGACCTGGGACTTTGTCATTCCCTCGCGCTCGACCATGTCCTCCAATTTGTCGATGGTCGTCTTGTCAAGGGAGACTGACTGGGGAAGCCTCTGCAGTCCCTTCTTAGATCGGGTGGATTTTGCGGTGGCCATAGTTCTCCGTTCTGTCTGCTGCATCTGCTCTTCTTAGCCAAAAAATGCATGAAATTGTGCATTTTTTTCTTGGACTCCACTTGAGAGAGACCTGTTCAAAATGAACATTTGAGAGCATTTTACGTACTGTGTAAGGCTAATTCAAGCTTGTTTAATAAATATCTAGAGCTATTTTTCATTGTGTTTTGCTACGTTTATGATGTTATTGCGAGAAATTGGATGACCACGTTTTGCTGCTGGCGCTGTTTCACGCGGTACAACTTTTGTACCGCGATTTCTTGTGTGCTGCTTCTCGTCCGTCTTTACCACTGTCTGGGCTCCGGCACCCCCATTCCGTCATTACGACCAGCAGGGCGACGACCCTCCTCTGCCGTCATTTCGACCAAGCAAACACAGTGAGCGTGTGGAGAAATTTCGGATTGGGTCAGGGGACCGTGGCTCTAGACAGCTCTTGCCGCTTAATCAGAGATTTCTCCATTACGGCTTTGCGTGCCTTCGGTCGAAATGACGCTCCCCGCCGGTTCTTGGCCCCTGACTACCGAGTTGACGGTCTGGGTGGTGCCTCGCTAGCGCGATTTTGTTTTTGAAGTGATGTTCTTCTTCTTAGGAGCGGGAAGTTCTGGAAGCATGGCGGCGATGACAGTGGCTATCAATTCAGGGTCTTCGCTGTCTACGAGGAGCATAGGTTTGGCGCCCTCCCCCATCTTAATAAGCTTCGTTTCTCTTTCTGTCCCCCATGTGCATTCAGGTTTCTTTCTGCAGATGCGGCTTTGCGGCTCAAGCTATAATTGCTCTCCGTTCAGCACCTCGCGTTTTCCGCACAGGATGCGCGAATACTCAGCTGAGAACCGGCTTCTGCTGGTCTCCTCCCCTCTTCGTTTTCATCTTGTCATAGGTATCGCAACTGTCCTATTTGAAAGCGCTTTCAAATCAGAATGACGCTCATGATCGCTCCCGAACTGTTAATTTGCCCGACGAGACACGGGATCCGCCTTGGTCCGTCAATTCTTCCAACAGGGCACTAGCGCTGCTCTGGAATGTCAATTTGACCATCGGGGCACTTGCACCTCCCCAGCCCGTTAGTTTGATCAGCTGTGCACCATCGCCTCCCCGCGCCGTCATTTCGACTGGGACACCATCGC
>JBJEHM010000116.1:0-2700 GCA_051876075.1 Coriobacteriales bacterium | reverse complement strand
GTCATTTCGACCGACAGGCACAGGCGCCGCCCCGAACCGTCATTTCGACCGGAGGCACGCAGTGCCGTAGTGGAGAAATCTTGGGTGGACTTGCAAGAGCTGTCTCGAGCTTCGGTCTCCTGGCTCAATCCGAGATCTCTCCACGCGCTCGCTTACGCTCACTTGGTCGAGATGACGTGTAGAGAGGTTGAGCTTCATTCTGATCTAACAGCGCCAACTTTGTACCGCAGCATTTCGAGCAGGGGAGAGCTCCAACAGCTGCGGTACAGAAATTGTACCGTGCATTTTTGGGAGCGCTGTTTTGCTGATGGCACTTGGGATGAAAGTGGAAGATGTTCGGTACAAGAAATGTACCGTGATGTATTTGGGGGCTTTAGCAAAATGGGAGAGGGGAGAGGAGAGTGAAGTTTGATCAGAATGGAGCTCATGAATGCTCCCTGGCTCAACCCGAGATCTCTCCACGCGCTCACTGACGTTCGCTTGGACGAAATGACGGACGAGGAGAGTTCGCAGCCGCATGGACGAAATGACGGACGAGGAGCACTCGCAGAGGCATGTAGTAATTACGGGAGAGGGACGTTCGCCTTCGCTCATTTGGTCGAGAAGACGAAGAAGGATGCTCGCAGCTGCTTAGTGGAGATGACGGCAGGGGAGGTGTTCGCCTGTGCTCTCTTGGGAGAAATGAGGGGTAGAGAGGCTGTGCTTAGTTCTGATGCAAAACGCCAAATACTAAGCAGTTAATGAGGAAAGCAAGCAGTGAGCTCCGTACTTCATAGAGCAAAGTGCCAAACCTTCATGAGCGGTGACTATGATTCGCGAGCAATGGTTTTCAGACAGACTTAGAATGTAGAGTTTACAAAAGAAATATAAACTAGTGAGATTGATAGGCAAAGTAAAGGAATTCCTATATAAGTAATATATGAAAGCAATACGTACATGAAAGGTAATTGACTTAGTTATCAAAGGCAGGGTGAACTAGGTACAGGGACGGCACGGTGATGAGCCTGCGAGTGGGAGTCCTCTCTTAGGGGTAGCTACGGACTGCTCTATCTTCCCCAAATCCAGATACACAGCGAAGGGGTAGGGGAGCCTTCGCTCTTGCCCGCGAGCTCGCGAGGGTCACTGTTGTCGATAGGCCTACTGGCCCTGTTTGCCTTCCGTCAGCCGTTCAGCTGCGTACTCGCCCGCTTGCAGAGCTGGGTGATCGGCTCCTCCATGTGCGCCCGCAGCTCCCTTGCGGACGGGGCAGACGCGCTGCGCTCGAGGCTGTCGAAGACCTCCGCCATGGCGTTGGGAATGGCCTCAGCATAAGCAAGCAGCAGCTCGGTGCAGCCCTCCGCCGTGATGCCGACGTCCTCCAGCCTGCACTGGGCTGCCATCTTGCGGAGGTCTCCCTGGGAGACGAACCCGGTGCGGTTCTCGCCGCCGATGGACATGGCGAGTCTTGGGGGCCTCGTCTTCCACCGCGACGGCTCTGTGTAGGGCGCTATCGACGCGACGTCGTACATGGGCGCGAGCCTGTGCGCCCCGCTCGCCTCGAGCAGGATGGAGTAGTTTTTCGCATGGGCGTCGGTCGCGGCGACGAGGTAGTTGAAGAAGAGCATCTGCAAGAAACCCGCCGTGTTTGCCTGCGCCGTTGGCCCGGTTGAGGTGAGGAGCCTGAGGGCGTCTGCGCAGGACGGCCCGCCGTCTGCGGCGTACTTGTTGGCCGGCAGGCACCCAAGCGTCTGGCAGAGGCTGGGAGAACTGCACGGCCCCGGGGCAGTCCAAGCCGATGACTCCCAGCAGCGCGAAGGGGTTGTTGGGGGATATGCCCGCCTCCGACGCGACGCTTCTTCGCGCGGCGGGGTCCTCGGGCAGGAGGCCCCACGCGTAGGGGGTTACGGCCTTGTCTGGGTACACCCGGGTTGACAGCGGCATGGCCGATGAAAGCGGGGTGCCGCGGTAGCCCTTGAGATAGCGGAAGGAGAGCGCGCCGGATTCGTCTTGCGCGAGGATCCCGGCGTGCTCGTCCGCGATGAGGACGTCGAGCTGGGCGCGCGTCATCGTGGGGCTCCGGTCAGGATGGCGAGGGCGTCGATGGGGCCGCCTTTGGCGCTCATGCTGCATGCGGCTGCGTCGAGCGGCGGGGTGCTTGCGGTGTCGAGGGACGGGGCGCTTGCTGCCGTGGGCGCGGGAGGCTCTGCGCCGCCGGTGGGCGAGATGACCAGGTCAAGGCCGAGCGCGCCGAGGACTGCAGTGAGCTTGTCGAGCTGCACGCCGGGGTTCTGCCCCAGCTCAAGCGACCACAGGCAGCGCTTGGAGACGCCGGCTGCCTGAGCCAGCTGCGCCTGCGTGAGGCCGAGCTCCGCCCTCCGCTCCTTGATCGCGTAGCCGATTTCCAGCGCGTCGACCATGCCTTCCTCCTGTCGCCTGCTGCCTGCTGTGCGCTGTCTGCTGCCTGCCGGCACCCGCATCGCTCGCGAACTGCAATGGGGATGCGCCGCGTGCGGAGCGTTATTCGCATAATAATGCGAATAACGGATGTTGCAGAATAATGCGATTAGTGTAATTCGCATCATTATGCGAGTCAAGCACGGCTTGCAGTACCCGGCCAAGCTCCACGGCTTTCTTTGGCGCTGTTAGACCAGAATGGAGCTCAACCTCTCTGCACGTCATCTCGACCAAGCGAGCGAAAGCGAGCGCGTGGAGAGATCCCGG
>JBJEHM010000115.1:0-7776 GCA_051876075.1 Coriobacteriales bacterium | reverse complement strand
AAGGTGTCTGTTTGCGGGACGTAGGCCTCTGGCTGGTAGTAGTCGTAGTAGCTGACGAAGTATACCACCGGGTTGTCTGGGAAGAACTCCTTGAGCTCGCTGCAGAGCTGGGCGGCAAGCGTCTTGTTGGGTGCCATGACCAAGGTGGGCATCTGGCAGCGCTCGATGACGTTGGCCATGGTGAAGGTCTTGCCCGAGCCCGTCACGCCCAGCAGGGTCTGGTAGCGCAGGCCGTCTTTGACGCCCTGCACCAGCTTTTCGACCGCTTGGGGCTGGTCTCCGCTCATGGAGTAGGGAGCCTCCACGCGGAACGCGCGGCCTGCTTCTCTGTGACCGCCGATGATGCTTGCCTGGGCTTTGGGGTTGCTTGGGTTGGGGAGCATAGCCGCACCTTTCTCTTGTGTGCGACAAGGATAGCGCGCCCCTGTGACACGGGCTTGCAGAGCGTGCACAGAGCCTGCGGGCAGCTTGCCGCCGCATAAAACCTGAAGCGTTACGGCTTAGATTTCTTCCTAACAGGACAGTTACGACTGCTCTGTGCCGCGCAGCGATGCCTATAGAATCCCTGACATGCCAAAACAGGCGCGACTTCACGCGCCCCGATTAGGAACGCAGAGCCTACAAGGAGGCATCCACATGAATCTCAAACCGTTGAGCGACCGCGTCATCATCAAGCAGGACGAGGCTGAGGAGACCACCGCATCCGGCCTGATCCTCACCAGCAGCTCCAAGGAGAAGCCCCAGCGCGGCAAGGTTGTCGCCGCGGGAGAGGGCAAGCGCGCAGACGACGGCTCCCTCATCCCCATGCCCGTCGCCGTGGGCGACACCGTGGTCTACGGCAAGTACGCCGGCCAGGAGATCACGGTCGAGGGCGAGGAGTACGTCATCCTCCGCGCAGACGACGTCATCGCCGTCGTTGTCGAGTAACACCAACCTCCAACCCAGAAGGGACTGATACACATGGCAGCAAAGATCATCACCTTTGACGACGAGGCACGCTCCGCACTCGCACGCGGCGCCTCCAAGCTCGCAGACGCAGTCAAGGTCACCCTCGGGCCCAAGGGCCGCTACGTGGCCTGCCAGCGCAGCTTTGGCTCCCCGCTGATCACCAACGATGGCGTCACCGTCGCCAAGGAGATCGAGCTCGAGGACAACATCGAGAACATGGGCGCCATGCTCATCCGCGAGGCAGCCGTCAAGACCAACGACGCCGCCGGCGACGGCACCACCACCGCCACCCTGCTGGCAGACGTCATGATCTCCGAGGGCCTCAAGAACGTCACCGCCGGCGCATCCCCGCTCTCCATCCGCCGCGGCATGGAGAAGGCAGTGGACGCCCTGGTGGCCCAGATCCAGAAGGACGCCCAGAAGGTCGAGACCTTCGAGCAGATCGCCAACGTCGGCACCATCTCCGCCGGCGAGGAGGCCATCGGCCGCGAGATCGCAACCGCCATGGAGAAGGTCGGCAAGGACGGCGTCATCACCGTCGAGGAGTCCAACACCTTCGGCGTGCAGATCGACGTCGTCGAGGGCATGGAGTTCGACAAGGGTTACCTGTCCCCCTACATGTCCACTGACATGGACAAGATGGTCGCAGAGCTCCAGAACCCCTACATCCTGATCACAGACAGCAAGATCAGCGCCCTGCAGGACATCCTGCCCCTGCTCGAGCAGGTCATGCAGTCCAACAAGCCGCTGCTGATCATCGCCGAGGACATCGAGGGCGAGGCCCTGGCCACCCTCATCCTGAACAAGGTCCGCGGCGTCCTCAACGTCTGCGCCGTCAAGGCACCCGGCTTCGGCGACCGCCGCAAGCGCATGCTCGAGGACATCGCCATCGTCACCGGCGGCCAGCCCGTGCTCGAGGAGCTCGGCGTCGCCCTCAACGACGTCTCCATCGACATGCTCGGCCGCGCCAAGAGCGTCAAGGTCACCAAGGACTCCACCACCATCGTCGACGGCTGCGGCTCCAAGGAGGCAATCGACGAGCGCGTTGCCCAGATCAAGGCCCAGATCGACGAAACCGACTCCGACTTCGACCGCGAGAAGCTGCAGGAGCGCCAGGCCAAGCTGGCCGGCGGCGTTGCGGTGGTCAAGGTGGGCGCTGCCACGGAAGCAGAGCTCAAGGAGAAGAAGTCCCGCATCGACGACGCCCTGCAGGCAACCCATGCGGCAGTGGCCGAGGGCATCGTGGCCGGCGGCGGCTGTGCGCTGGTCAACGCCGTCAACTGCCTGGACGAGGTCGTTGCAGACAACGATGACGAGAAAGTCGGCATCGCCATCGTCCGCAAGGCCTGCGAGGCCCCGCTGCGCGCCATCGCAGAGAACTCCGGCTTCGAGGGCTCCGTTGTGGCAGACAAGGTCAAGAACTCTCCGGCTGGCTGGGGCCTGAACGCCTACACCGGCGAGTACGGCGACATGCTCGAGATGGGTGTCATCGACCCCGCCAAGGTGACCCGCTGCGCACTGCAGAACGCTGCTTCTGTGGCAGCCATGATCCTCATCACAGACGCCACCGTCTCTGACGCTCCCAAGGAGGGCATCGACCCGCAGGAGCTCGCTGCAGCTATGGGCGGCGCCGGCGGCATGATGTAATGCGGGTGCGTTAACCCAGTGTCAAGATCAGCCCCCTGCCAGCTCTGCGCCGGCAGGGGGTTTCCGCTTGTGGGCCAGACTTCCAACAGCGTTTATGTGGCGCCCCAAGCCGTCATCTCGACCGAAGGCGCTGAAGACGCCGTAGCGGAGGATCCCGGGCCGGCTTGCAAGAGCGCTCCTTTCGTGGTGCAGAACCCTGACTCCGTCTGCTTCCTCGCCGTTTGGGAGAGGGAGAAATTTCTGTGAAATTGGTACTTGTGCAGGGTTTGGGTTATCGGTAATATATCCATCGCTGTCACGCAGCAAGGGGTTGTAGCTCAGCTGGTTAGAGCGCCGGCCTGTCACGCCGGAGGTCGCGGGTTCGAGCCCCGTCAATCCCGCCATCGAACATGAGGAGCCCGCCGCAACAAGCGGGCTCTTTGATACCGGTGGCGCGCTGCAAGACTTCGAAGAGTTGGGGTTGTAGCTCAGCTGGTTAGAGCGCCGGCCTGTCACGCCGGAGGTCGCGGGTTCGAGCCCCGTCAATCCCGCCACCAACTTCTCAGACCCGCCTTGTGCGGGTTTTTCTATTTGACGCTGCGCCTGATGCAGCGTGAAGGGAGCACGAGATGCCGCACTTCGATTCCATGGACGAGCTCAGGGCCTTCTTTGCAAAGGACGGCTTTGCCACGCTGTGCCTGGGGGCGCAGGTAGACTCCTTCGAGGAGAACCCCTATCGCTCCCAGGTCTCCATGACCCTCGACCAATCCAGGCACTGCAACGCCCAGGGCTTTGTCATGGGCGGCGTGTTCATGGCCCTGTGCGACTTTGCGCTCGCGGTGTGTTCCAACACCAACCAGGTAGCATGCTGCTCCACCAACCACAACATCGAGATGATGAGCCGTGCAAAGGGACAGCGTCTGATCGCCAAGGCCGAGTGCACCAAGTGCGGCCGCACCCTGAGCTTTTACGAGGTCAACCTCTTCGACGAGCTGGGCACCCACGTTGCCCGCATGACGGCCACCACCATGCGCACCCCGCAGGTGGACGGCGCCGCGCCCGCGGGAGCAGGGGCCTAGTTCACAGCGCGCCTCACGATGCGCGAGCACAGCAGCGCGGTGAGGGGGATCATGATTGCGAACACAGCGGCTGTGTTGAGGCCCGCTATGCTGCCGAAGAGGTCGATGAAGATGCCGCCGACGGTGGGGCCCACGGCAAGCCCAAAGGTCATGCCGGAGTTGATCCAGGTAATGCCCTCGGTCAGGCGCGAGCTGGGCACGCTGCGCTCACAGACGGTGTTGAGCGTGATGAGGTAGGGCGCGTAGAAGAGCGCCGCCACGCATGAGATGAGGAAGAACGAGGGAACGTCCCTCACCAAGAAGAGACAGGCGTAGGCGCCGCCGATAAGGCAGCAGACCTGCAGGAACTGGCGCGCCAGCTTGGGCGAGGGCTTCATCGCCCCAAAGACCATGCCCGAGGAAACCGAGATGATCGACTGCAGCACCAGCGAGATGCTGGCCATGATCGGAAAGCCCAGGTCCTGGGCGAAGACGACGGTCGAGGTGTCGAAGGTGCCGTAGAGAGCGCCCAGGAAAAACATCAGGAAGAACAGGACCCTCACCTGCGAGAAGCCCACGAAGAGGCTGTGCTCCCTGGCTGCGGGCTGCTCGGCGGCGGCAGGCCCTTCCTCGCCCCAGCCGGCTTGCGGCTCGGTGGAGCGCGAGCTCAGCAGCAGCAGACAGCCCACCAAGTAGCAGGCGCCGCCAAAGCCCATGCCCGCTGCTGGGGCGACGCTTGCAGCCAGGGCGACGCTTGCGGCCGGGCCGATCATGAAGGCGGCGTCGTCGATGACGCCCTCGTACGAGAAGACGGTCTTGACGTCCACGCTGCTCACCCCGAACTCCTCGCCGCGGGCCTTGATGAGGTAGGTCCAGCGTGTGCGGGCGATGGCGGCGGGGTTGGGCACGAAGCCCATGAGCAGGCCGGCGGGGTAGTAGAGCCAGAAGGGGAGGGCCAGGCTGGCGGTGACCAGCATGAGCAGCAGGCCCGCCATGGCGATGGCGGTGGCCCAGGGGACCACGCTGCTCTGGCCGCGCTCGTCGATCAGGCGCGAGATGCGCGGCGAGATGAGGAAGCACGCCAGCGCGCTGACGGAGGAGACGGTGCCCGCCATGAGGGCCGAGTGCCCCATGAGCGTGAGCATGGACACGCTGCCGATGGTGATCATGCAGGTGTAGATGCGCATGAGGGCAGCCCCCAGGTCGAAGCGGCGCGCCTCGCGTACCGCCAGGATGGGACGGTAGACTCCTATGTCGATAAGCTTGGCCATACGGCGGCTAACTCTAACATGCCGGCGGTAAAATCCCAACACAGCACATACGCAGGCGGGCATAACAGAAGGCGGGCATATCTATGAGGATTCTTGTTACCGGAGGCACCGGGTTCATCGGCAGCCACACCGTGGTGGAGCTGCAGCAGGCGGGCCACGAGGTGGTCATACTCGACAACCTCTGCAATTCGTCGCCCGTTGTGCTTAACCGCATACAGGCCATCACCGGCACGCGCCCGGCCTTCGTCGAAGGCGACATACGCTGCGAGGAGGCGCTCAACGCAGCCTTCTCCGGAGCCCCGGTGGACTGCGTCATCCACTTCGCCGGCCTCAAGGCCGTGGGCGAGAGCGTGCAAAAGCCGCTCGAGTACTTCGACAACAACATCACCGGCACCCTCAAGCTCGTGGCGGCCATGCGCGCCCACGGCTGCCGCAGCATCGTCTTCTCCAGCAGCGCCACCGTCTATGGCGCGCCGGACAGCAATCCCATCTTCGAGAGCTTTCCCAAGCACGAGGCAACCAACCCCTACGGGCGCACCAAGTCCGTCATCGAGGATCTCTTGACCGACATACAGCGCGCCACACCGGGCATGAACGTGGTGCTGCTGCGTTACTTCAACCCCATCGGCGCGCACGAGAGCGGCACGATGGGGGAGGACCCCTGCGGCATCCCCAACAACCTCATGCCCTACGTCACCCAGGTGGCCGTGGGCAAGCTGCAGCGGCTCACCGTCTACGGCGACGACTACCCCACGCCAGACGGCAGCGGCGTGCGCGACTACATCCACGTGGTCGACCTCGCCCGCGGGCACGTCGCGGCCCTCAAGGCCCTCAGGGACGAGGGCGGCGTGAGCGTCTACAACCTGGGTACGGGCCGCGGCACCAGCGTGCTCGAGCTTGTGAGGGCCTTTGAGGAGGCAACCGGCGTTGAGGTACCCTACGCTGTGGGACCGCGACGCGAGGGTGACATCGCTGCGTGCTGGGCGGATTGCACCAAGGCCGCAGAGGAGCTTGGCTGGAAGGCCGAGTTCGGCATCGAGCGCATGTGCGCGGACAGCTGGCGCTGGCAGCAGGCCAACCCCAACGGGTACCGCAGCTAGCCTGCTGGCGGGCGCAGGCTGCCCCTTCACCGCCTGTAACCTTAAGCTTTGCACACAGTTTGCCTTGCTGGATGGTGGGGAAGCAGACAAGGCGCGCAGCTTGAGAGTAGACTTGTCCCCACACAAGAGCCATGTGAGGAAACCGCTTTGAGAGGGGAACAATGGACAAAGTGCGCATAGCCGCATTCGACTTGGACGGGACCGTCTTAGACGGGGAATCCCCCTTCATCCTCACGCGCCGTCTATTGCTCCATCACGACATGAAGATCCGCACGGGCCTGCGCATGGGCGTCTGGGGCCTCAAATACCGCCTGCGCCTGCAGCAGCGCGAGTCAACGCCCAGGGAGCTGCTGTTTTCGGCCTTTGCCGGCATGCCGGTGGAGGAAGTGGATGCCCACATCCTGCGCGTGTACAACAAGCATATCGCCAAGCGAGTGCGCCCGGGCGCGCGCGCAGAGGTCGCCAGCGTGAAGGAGCAGGGCATGGTGCCCATCTTGGCCAGCGCTTCGTTCAAGCCCATGACAGACGCCGTGGTCGAGGAGCTGGGCTTTGAGGGCCAGGTCAGCACGGTGATGGAGGAGCGCAACGGCGTGTACACCTCGCGCGTAGTGGGAGACCCGGTTCAGGGTGTGGAGAAGCTGCGTCAGCTGCAGGGCTACTGCGACGGCCGCTTTGGTGCGGGCAACTGGGTGCTCGAGCGCGCCTACAGCGACCACTACAGCGACATCCCCATGCTCCAGGCCGCCCAGCACGCCGTGGTCACAGACCCAGACGGCGTGCTGAAGAAGGTCGCCCGGGTTCATGGCTGGGAGGTCGTAGACTGGGATGCCCCCGGCAAGCACCACAAGGGCAAGGATGCCAATGCGGGAAAGGCACGCGCCCGCCTGCGCATGAAGGGCAGCGCGGATGGAGCTTGACGCCTTCTGCGCCAAGGTGCGCGAGCAGGGTGCCCTCCTCTATCGCGACCTTCCCTGGCGCAACACCCGCGACCCGTACGCCATCTGGATCAGCGAGGTCATGCTGCAGCAGACCCAGGTCTCGCGCGTTGAGGGCCGCTGGGAGGAATGGATCAAGCGCTTTCCCAGCGTGGGGGCGCTGGCAGACGGCCAGTTCAACGAGATTCTCAGCCTGTGGGAGGGCATGGGCTACAACTCCCGCGCCAAGCGCCTGCAGGAATGCGCGAAGATCATCTGCGAGCAGCACGCGGGCGCGGTGCCGCGCGACTACGAGCAGCTGGTGAGCCTGCCGGGCATCGGCCCGGCGACGGCGGCGGGCATCAGGGCCTTTGCCTACGACGAACCCGGTGTCTACCTGGAGACGAACGTGCGCACCGTGTTCCTCCACGAGCTCTTCCCAGACCGCGACATGGTCGACGACAAGGAGATCATCCCCTTGGTGCGGCAGAGCTGTCCGCCAGCAGGGGAGGACGTGCGCGGCTGGTACTATGCGCTGCTCGACTACGGCGCGCACCTGAAGAAGACCCTGCCCAATCCCAGCCGCCGCAGCAAGCACCACAGCAAGCAGAGCGAGTTCCAGGGCAGCCACCGCCAGAAGCGCTCCTTCGTGCTGCGCAGCATCCTCCAGACGCCCAAGACGGCCCTGCAGCTGCAGGAGGCCCTCGATGCCTTCGAGCGGGGGGCCGGCCGGCCCGCGGTGCCCCCCGCCGAGCTCTACGCAGTGCTCGAACAGCTCGAGAACGAGGGCCTCATCAAGCAAAACGCCGACTACTGGATCATCGGCTAACAGCGCCTGTGGGATGCCGGGCTGCAGGGC
>JBJEHM010000114.1:0-7798 GCA_051876075.1 Coriobacteriales bacterium | reverse complement strand
GCACCTTCGGCATCCTCATTCCCATCGTGCTGCCCATCTTCGCCAACGAGCCCACCCTGCTCACCATCGGCATCTCCGCCTGCCTGGCGGGTGCCGTCGCCGGCGACCACTGCAGCCCCATCTCGGACACCACGGTCATGGCGTCCGCAGGTGCCAACATGGACCACATCGAGCACGTGAACACCCAGCTGCCCTACGTCCTCACCATGGCGGCCGTGAGCTTTGTGTGCTTCGTCATCGCGGGCTTTGTGAGGAACGCCGTGATCTGCCTTGTCATCGGCGCGGTGCTGGTCATCGGCACCCTGCTGGTGCTCAGGAAGGTCTGCGGCAAGTCCGTCAAGGACATCCAGCCTGCAGCAGCTGCCGAGTAAGCCCGGCTCCACAGCATCACCGCACCGAACGCGCCCTCCGGGGCGCGTTCTTCTTCGGCTGTGCTGGTCCGCAGTGAGGCCAGAGAGATACCCCCGGACCGATTTCGTCCGGAGGCACGAAGTGCCGGAGTGGAGAAATCTCGGGTTGAGCTGCGGGCTGTGTCTCGAGCTTCGGTCTCCTGACTCAGCCCGAGATTTCTCCACGCGCTCACTAACGTTCGCTTGGTCGTGTGGAGGGGCGCCCGCAGTTGCAGAAGGCAATGACGTGTGGTGGGGTACTGCCATTGTGGGGATAACACAGCCTCTATTTGGGTGGACACAGGGGACACAGGGCTTACAAGGCCGTTAGAAAGGTGTTGAACGGGCGGCGTATACTCGGGGCAGGGCAGTTTGCCCCTTCAAGAGAAAGGAGCCCGCTCATGGAGTATGAGTCCTCTTCGCGCACGGTGCGCGGCTTGAGCATCGCCACCATCGTCCTCTCTATCCTCGGCATCGTCTTGGCCCTGGGCCTGGGTGCCTGCTCCTCTGCGGTTGTGAACACCGTGGAAGACCAGCTGGTCGAGCCCATCGCAGACGAGCCCCTGGACTTCGACGGCTATATGGATGAGATCTCAGACGCTGTTGAGGAGATGACCGGCGCTTCGCTCATCGACCTTTCTGTGGTGATCGCCAACAACGATGTCGACCAGCTCCACAAGCTGGGTGCGGCAATCGAGCTGGGAGACAGCACCAAGGTCGAGAAGATCCTCAAGGGCATGGCCAAGGAGGCCGGGGTCAGCATCGATGAGCAGGAGCTGGCGCTCAGCATTATGAGCATCGGCGTCGATGACACGCGCGAGCTCGGCCGGGCACTCCAGCAGGTTACCCAAGAGGATTACATCGAGCTGATCATGTTGCTCGACGGCAACCCGGTCGAGTTCCACCACGGTGCCATGAACGACTCCTACTCGGTGGGAGAGATCGCCGGCATCGCCCGCGGCACGATCCTCGCCATCAGCTGGGTCCTGATCTTCATCAGCATCCTGGGCTGCGCGGTCACGCTGGTGGCTGCCATCCTCAGCATGCGCAACGCCTCCAACCCCAACAGGCTCACCGGCGCCTTTGTGTGGTCGATCGTGGGTGCGGCCATCGCCCTGCTGAGCTGCCGCCTGGTCACCATGGTGCTGCTGATCATCAACTGCGTGTACATCAACAAGGTGCGCAGCTTCCGCACGCTGCCTGCCACTGCCGCAGCTGCTGCCCAGGCTGCCCCCGTGCCGCCCTTTGAACAGGCCTCCCAGCCTGTTGGCGCGGCGCCCCAGCACCCTGCAGCAGAGGAGTCTGCTCCTTCGGCTGACAGCACCGCCCCCGTGCCCCCGCAGGAGTAAGGGCCGGCAAGAAGGCAAGCACGCAAAAGGACCCGCCGAGTGCGGGTCCTTTTGCGTGAGCTTGCGTCTTGCTGCTAGTTGGCGGCTCTGGCGGCCTCGATCTGCCCGCTGAGCCAAGCGGTCCAGTCCTCGACGCCGTTCTCCTTGGTCGCGGCGATCTTGAAGAGGGGGGCCTGGGGGTTGAGGTTGAGGATGCGCTCCTCAAAGGCGGGCATGTCGAAGTCGAAGACGGGCAGCGTGTCCACCTTGTTGAGGATGATGGCCTTTGCCGCCTGGAAGATACCGGGGTACTTGAGGGGCTTGTCGTCACCCTCCGGAACGGAGAGGATCATGACCTTGACGTCTTCTCCCAGGTAGAAGTCCGTGGGGCAGACCAGGTTGCCCACGTTCTCGATGATGATGAGGTCCGTGTTCTCCAAGTCGAGCACCTTGAGGGCCTTGTTGATCATGTCGCCTTCCAGGTGGCAGCTGCCACCGGTGTTGATCTGCACGGCGGGGATGCCCATCTCCTTGATGCGCACCGCGTCCACGTTGCTGGCGATGTCGCCTTCTATGATGGCGATGCTGTACTTCTCGCGCAGGGCGTTGATGGTGGCCTTGATGGTGGAGGTCTTGCCGGCACCCGGGCTTGCGAGCAGGTCGATCATGAAGACGCCGTGCTTGTCCAGCAGCTCGCGGTTCTCCTGCGCAAAGCGCTCGGACTTGTCCAGGATCTTCTTGTCCAGATCGATGTGTGCCATGAGAGTGCTCCTATTCCTCGTCTGGGACGTCCACCTCGATAGAGGCGATGTGCAGCTCCTTGCCCTCTGTGACCATGGTGCAGCGGCTGCCGCATTCAGGGCACAGGAGGTGGAAGCGGTCGTGCTCGAACTCAAGCCCGCAGTCCAGGCAGCGCGACTTGGGGGCCACAAAGTCGAGCACCAGCTCGCCGCCTTCGTAGAGGGGCTCGTCTGCTGTGAGTGCCTCCCAGGCAAAGCGCATGGCCTCTTCCACCACCTGGGTCATCTCTCCCACGGTGAGGCGGACCTGCGTGACGCGGGTTGCGCCGGCATCGCGGGCAACGGGGGCGATGGAGTCCAAGATGCCCTGCATCAGGCTGAGCTCGTGCATGCGCCGCCTCCTACTCGGCTGCCTCTGCAGCTTCTCGCTCTGCCGCGCGCTTGATCTTGCGCTGCAGGGCCACGCGCGCTGCAAAGAGCGAGATCTCGTAGAGGGCCACAAGCGCTGCGAACATGATGAACATGGTGATGGGGCTTGCGTCCGGCGTCACCACGGCAGAGAGCACCAACAGCGCGATGTAGGCAACGCGCCAGTTCTTGCGGAGCTTCTGGTAGGGGACGATGTCGAAGAGGATGAGGTAGAAGATCACCAGCGGCAGCTCGAAGGCGATGCCAAAGGCGATCAGGAAGAGCATGAGGAACTTGAGGTAGTCGCTTGCCGCGGGCAGCACGGTTGCGATGGAGTCGCTTTCTCCCGTGAGCCACTGGAAGGCGGCACCCAGGCAGAAGTTGTAGCAGAACACCATGCCCACCACAAAGAGCACCACGGCGATGGCAAAGGTGGGCAGCACCCACTTGCGCTCGTTGGGCTTGAGGGCCGGCAGGAAGAAAGCCAGGATCTCCCAGAAGATGATGGGGCTGCACACCACCACTGCAGCAAAGAGCGACACCATGACCTTGACCGAGAAGCCCTCGAAGGCTCTGGTGGTGTAGAGCATGCCGTCGTTGGGCAGGTACATGGCGATGGGCTGCTTGAGGAACTCGACGAGCTGGGGCGATATGAGGTAGAGCACCACCAGCGCGACGAGCACGCAGACGACGATGATGACGAGGCGGCGCCGCAGCTCTCCCAGGTGGTCGAGCAGCGGCATGCGGGCTGGTCCGATGGGCATGCCTACTCACCGTCCTTGGAGTCGAAGTCGTACAGGGCTGCGAGCTCGTCTGCCTCCTGCGGGGAGGGGGCGGCTGCGGCTGCAGGCGCTGCGGATGCCGCGGACGCTGCCGCGAAGGGGTCGTCGACATCGATGCCGGCGCCGGTCTTGGCGTCTGCTGCGGTGAGGCTGGCAGCCTTGATGGCGTCTTGCGCCTCCTGCTTGGCGGCAGCGGCGCCAGAAGCGGACTCGTCCTTCTTGCTGTTGAAGCTCAGGGTGTTGCGCAGCTCCTGCTTGCGCTCCTGCGCCTCCTTCTTGCGGGCCTTGGTCCCCAGGGGGTCGGTGAAGGCCTGCTTGGTCTCTGTGAAGGAGTCGTTGATCGCGTCGATGTCCTCCTTGATGGGGGCGACGGTCTTCTCTATCTCGCTCTTGTAAGGGTCGATCGCGTCTTGGAAGGGGTCGTAGACCTCTTCCTTGAACTTTGCGCTGGCCTCGTCTGAAGCGGTTCTGAATTGTCTGATTGCGCGGCCCACCGTGCGCCCCATTTCAGGGAGCTTCTCCGGACCGAAGATGAGGAATCCGAAGAACAAGATGAGCGCGAGCTCAGTAGAGCCAATACCTAGCATTAGCATCCTTCGTCTGATATTCGGTTCCCTGCAAGCGCAACACTTTACCACACGCGCGCAAAGCAGAGGACGAGGACTCGGCCAACGCCGGCCTGCTTGAGCAGGGAGGCGGCGGCGCTGCAGGTGGCCCCGGTGGTGAGGACGTCGTCCACCAACAGGGCCGTTGCCCCGCGCAGCGCGCGCGCATCGGCGCCGGGGCTCAGGGCGAGCGTCGCAGCGCGGTTGGCGGCGCGCTCGCTGCGGCCCAGCAGGCGCTGGTCTGCCGCCCTGGTGCTGAGCAGGGGGTGGAGCAGCGGCAGCCCCAGGCCCTGCGCCACTGCAGCGGCCAGGGGCTCCACGTGGTCCCAGCCGCGCCGGCGCAGGTGGCCGGGAGTGGGCGGTATGGGCACGGCGAGCGTGGCCTGTGACGCCCAGCCGCCTGCAGCAGTGAGCATCTCCCGCGCCATCACAGACGCAAGGCGCTGCTCGCCGCCGTCCTTGTAGGCGGTCACCACGCGCTTGGCCTGGTCTTCGTAGCTGCAGGCGCAGCGCGCCGCATCGAACGCGAAGGCGGGAGGCAGCAAGCGGCCGGCATGGTCTGTGGAGCCGGGGGCGTGGCATTCTGTGCACAGCTGCAGACCGTAGGGGGCGCCGCAGCGCGGGCAGGCCCCGGATTGGTCTATTCTCGGGAGGAGAGAGAGGCAGTTATCGCACAGCAGAGAACCCGGCAGATCGCAGCCGGCGCAGCGGGTTGGATACAAAGTCTCGGCAACGGCGTCGCATGCCGCTGCTATCATCTTGCGGAAATCCGGCACGGAGGGGCCCTTCCGCCCTCCGCTCCCTCGTGTGAGCCTCGTGCCCCAGTATATAGATGAACAAGGCCCCCTTGTGGGCTTACGCCAAAGGAAAGTGAGCACCCTTGCTCGAGCTAATCATCACAGAGAAGAACGACGCAGCCAACAACATCGCCAAGCTGCTCGCCACAGGCACCGTCAAGGCAGACAAGGTGTATGACACCCCGGTCTACCGCTTCACGCGTGACGGCCACGACTGCGTGACCATTGGCCTGCGCGGCCACATCCTCGAAGTCGAGTTCCCAGACGAGCTGGTCTGGGGCAAGAAGCGCGGCTGGGTGGGGCTCACTGCAGAGGGCGAGGTCCTCGAGGCACCGCAGGTGCCCTCCAGCCTGCCCACCCCGCCGTGGGAGAAGAAGCGCAAGCCCTTCACGGAGGAAGGCGTGGACCTCAAGGGCTGGAAGCTCCCCGCGCTGCCCTACCTCACCTACGCGCCGCTCATCAAGACGCCCAAGGAGAAGGGCATCATCCGCAGCCTTCGCAACCTCGCCAAGAAGGCAGACGCCATCGTCATCGCAACTGACTTCGACCGCGAGGGAGAGCTCATCGGCTTGGATGCCATGAGCATCGTGCGCGCGGAGAACCCCAGCGCCCCCATCACGCGCGCCCGCTACAGTGCGTTCATCAAGAAGGAGATCCAGGAGGCCTTCTCTGCAGAGAAGCTCGTGGAACTCGACTTCGACCTCGCCTACGCCGGCGAGAGCCGCCAGCACATCGACCTCATCTGGGGTGCCGTGCTCACCCGCTACCTCACCGCCGTCAAATACAGCGGCATCGGCAACGTGCGCAGCGCCGGCCGCGTGCAGACGCCCACGCTTGCGCTCGTTGTGGCCAAGGAAAAGGAGCGCCGGGCCTTCGTCCCAGAGGACTACTGGGTCCTCAGCGGCAGCTTTGCCCCCCAGGGGGAGGAGCCCTTCCAGGGCACCCATGTGAAGGGCCGCTTCAAGGTGGAGGAAGAGGCCCGTGCCGCCTTCGCGCGCGTGGAGCACGCCACCCGCGCCAGCGTTGCCTCTGTGGAGAAGAAGCGCCGCAAGGTGCCCGTGCCCGCCCCCTTCAACACCACCAGCCTGCAGGCGGCGGCATCCGGCATCGGCATGCGCCCCAGCCGCACCATGCGCGTGGCAGAGAGCCTCTACATGGGCGGCTTCATCACCTATCCCCGCGTTGACAACACGGTCTACCCAGACGGGCTGGACTACACCGCAACGCTCAAGATGCTCAGCGGCAACCCGGCGTATGCGCCCTACGCGCAAGACATCATGGCCAAGGCCAAGAGCGGCGGCTACCACCCCACCAGGGGCAAGCAGTTCTCCACAGACCACCCGCCCATCTACCCCACGGGCCTGGGAGACCCAGACAAGCTCACGGCAGAGCAGTGGAAGCTCTACAACCTCATCGCGCGCCGCTTCATGGCAACGCTCATGGACCCGGCGCAGGTCGAGGGCACCACGGTGCGCCTGCTGGTCGAAGGCGAGGAGTTCTCTGCCAAGGGCGACGTCTTGGTGGTGCCGGGCTTTCGCGCCGTGTACGGCTACGGCCTCAAGAAGGACGAGCAGATGCCTGTGCTGGAGGTGGGGCAGGAGCTCGGGTTCTCGCAGCCCCTGCTCGAGGCAAAGCAGACCGAGCCGCCCGCCCGCTACAGCTCTGGTAAGCTGGTGCAGGAGATGGAGAAGCGCGGCCTGGGCACCAAGGCCACCCGCGCGGACATGATCGAGAAGCTCTTCGACCGCAAGTACATCGTCAACGACCCCATCGAGCCCACCATGCTCGGCTTTGCGGTGATCGACGCCCTGGAGCGCTTTGCCCCCGCCATCACCACGCCGAACATGACCGCAGAACTCGAGCAGGAGATGACCAACATCGCCGAGGGCAAGGACCAGCGCGACAACGTGGTCAACCACTCGCGCTGCCTGCTGGGCGAGGTCATGGAGGACCTCATCCCTCGCGCAACGGAGATGGCAGACGCCATCACAGAGGCCGTTGTGGCAGACAGCCGTGTGGGCACCTGCCCCAAGTGCGGCGGCGACCTCTGCGTCAAGACCAGCGCCAAGACCCGCGGCAGCTTTGTGGGCTGCAACTCCTGGCCGGAGTGCGACGTCACCTACCCGCTGCCCCAGGGCCGCTACGACGTGGTCGAGGAGCCCTGCCCCCACTGCGGCGGCGCGCAGATCAAGGTCACGCCCTTCCGCTCCAAGGGCTACGTCCACTGTCTGGACCCGGAGTGCGTGAGCAACCAGGAGCCCAGCGTCGACGTGGGCGAGTGCCAGGTGTGCAAGGCCGCCGGCAGGGAGGGGCGCCTCATCGCGCAAAAGAACCCGCGCACGCTCAAGCGCTTTATCCGCTGCTCAAACCACCCGGAATGCGAGAACAGCTACCCGCTGCCGCAGCGCGGCACACTCAAGGCAACGGGCGAGGTCTGCGAGGCCTGCGGAGCGCCGCTGGTCGAGGTCGACAACGGCCGCGGCCCGTGGAAGATCTGCGTTGACATGAACTGCCCCGCCAAGGAGCAGAAGGAGCCCAAGGGCAAGGGCCGCGGTGCTGCCAAGAAGCCGGCAGCAAAGAAGGCCCCCACCAAGAAGGCCACCACACGCAAGAAGAGCTAGCGCGTGGGACGGCAGCCCGATCCGTTTCGACAGCTTCAGACCATCCAAAGCGCGTTTTTGCGTAGATTCGAAAGGTCGAACGTAGAGCCTCTAGCCTCTAGCAGCGCTAACAAAAAACAAAAAAGCGG
>JBJEHM010000113.1:4001-7854 GCA_051876075.1 Coriobacteriales bacterium | reverse complement strand
CACGGGGCCTGTCCCCATTGAACGCGAGCAGGAGGAAGCATGAGTACGACGAGCAACGCGGTCATCCAGGTACGCCAGCTCACCAAGGATTACGGCGGTGGGCGCGGCGTGTTCGACGTGAGTTTTGAGGTGCGCCGCGGCGAGGTCCTGGGCTTTCTGGGCAGCAACGGCGCTGGCAAGACGGTCACCATGCGCCACCTCATGGGCTTCATCCGCCCGCAGGCGGGCAGCGCGCAGATCTTTGGGCTGGACTGCTTCAAGCAGCGCGCCCAGATCCAAGGGCGCCTGGGCTACCTTCCGGGAGAGATAGCCATGGACGAGCAGCTCACGGGCCGGCAGTTCCTGCGCTTTGCTGCCAAGATGCGCGGCCTGAGCAGCACCCAGCGCATGGAGGAGCTCATCGAGCGCTTTGAGCTGGACCCCAGCGCGCGCATAGGCCGCATGTCCAAGGGCACCAAGCAGAAGGTGGGCCTGGTTGCGGCCTTCATGGCGCGCCCGGACGTGCTGTTGCTGGACGAGCCCACCAGCGGCCTTGACCCGCTCATGCAGAACCGCTTCATCGAGCTGGTGCTTGAGGAGCGCGACCGCGGGGCCACGGTGTTCCTGTCCTCGCATATCTTCGAGGAGGTGGAGCGCTGCTGCAGCCGCGTGGCGTTCATACGCGAAGGCCACCTTGCCGCCATCGAGGACGTGACCAGTGCCAAGGCATCGCGCAAACAGGCCTTTGAGCTGGCGTTTTCGAGCGAAGAGGAGGCACAGCGCTACCTGCGCGAGCACCCGGGCAGCGCTGAGGCCGCCGGCAGCTGCCGCGTGCAGGCCCAGGTGCCGGGCAGCGCGGACGCCTTTGTGAAGGACCTGGCGGGCTACAGCCTGGAAAGCCTGGCCTCGCGCGAGCAGAGCCTGGAGGAGACCTTCATGCACTTCTACGGGGACGGCGGGGCACCGGGTGCGGGCACAGCCGCCAGCGCAGACAGCAGCGGAGCCTGACGCCGCCTGCGCCCCCGCCACTCCCCTGCCCCACGCCTCCTGAAAGGAACCTCCATGAGCCTCACCCTGTTCGCCAAAGAGCTGCGCGCTAACGCCCTGCCCACCCTCATCGTCAGCGCGGTGCTGGCGCTGTACGTGGCCTGCATCGCCTATATGTACGACCCGGACATCGCCAAGAGCCTCGACGAGCTGATGAACATCATGCCGGAGCTCTACGCCGCCTTTGGCATGGCCAACGCAACGGACAGCATGCTCGACTTCCTGCTGAACTACCTGTACGGCTTTCTCTTCACACTGATGCCGCTGCTCATCATCATGATGGCTGTCAACCGCAGCCTGGTGCGCCCAGTTGACCGCGGCTCCATGGCTTACACGCTGGCTGCCCCCGTGGGCCGCATGGCGATCGCTGTGAGCCTGGCGGCGTCGCTGCTTGCCACGATGGCGCTGGTGCTGGCACTCATGGTGCTGCTGCAGATCGCATGTGCAGAGCTCTTCTTCCCCGGGGAGCTGGACGTTGCCGGCCTGCTGCGTGCAAGCGCCGGCCTGGGAGCGCTGTGGATGTTCATGAGCGGCCTGTGCTTTGCCAGCGCGGCGGCCCTGCCCAACCCCCGCGCGGCGCTGTGGGCCGGCGGCGGCCTGTGCCTGGCCATGTACCTGGTGCAGATGCTCAGCCAGCTGGGCGGCGCGCTGGAGGACCTGGGCCGTTTCAACCCCCTGCAGCTCTACGACTGCTATGCCCTGGCCGCAGGCGGCACTGCAGCGGCTGACGCCGTCATGGGCTCTGTGGCGCTAGCACTTGCAGGCCTGGCCCTCTTCGCCTTAGGCGCAGCTGCCTTCACCCGCCGCGACCTCAAGCTGTAGGAGGCGGCGAGCACTTTACAGAGGGGACTGCAAACGCGCAGCTCAGAGGCCCTGTGATGAGGGCGCTCATCACAAAGTGGTGAGCGTAACCAGCCCCTGTTTTGGCGATCAATACCGCTTTAAGGGTCATGCACTCATCCCGTCCGGCTCCGTACTCTTCCTCCCGTGGCAGGCGTGCACCGCGCGCCACCCCCAAGCAGCAGCTCTTCATGGGAGGAAAGATGTCTGTAGAACTCATCGAGCACAACCCCGCTCTTAAGAAGCCCGCCATGGCGGTGCTCCACGCCTGCGAAAACGGGCAGGCAGTATCACGACAGCAGCTCATCGACTTGTGCAGCGCCTCCTGGTGCAAGGCCTGGCGCCAGAGCCCAGCCAGTACCATCGACATACTCACACGCTCCAATGCCCTGGACGAGACGATCACCGTCGAAGGCGAGCCCTACAACGGCACCTTGGAGCAACTGCAGCTCGACATGAGCGTGCCTGAAGACGCCGCCTGGGAGAGCAGCATCTCTCCCACCGCGCTCGGCGAGCAGATCCTGGCCGACTACGCCCCAAACGCCACGATCACCGCTCTCTACGAATCTAAACCCCAGTACGCAGATGTTTTCGACGCCGCCATCCAGGTCTGCGCCGCCCCCGAGGGCTGCACGCGCACAGAGCTCGAGGCGGCTATCAACGCGTTCCCCCAACTCAAGCCAGACCCCCAGACACAGCAGACCAAGGTCTTCGCCCAGTACTTCATCGACGCGCTGGAGACCGCGGGGGCGATCACCTGGGACGGTGCATGGAAGGCAAGCTCCGAAGGCCGCAGAGCGCTGGCCTCTTAACCACACGCCCTGGCGCGGCCCCTTTTCGGGCGACCCTCACTCTCTCTCACAGCCCGCGCGCCAGGGCGACCGCTCAGCTCCAACCGGCGGAGCACAGGACTATCAGCCGGAGAGATAGAGAAGCAGCAACAAGAGAAAGGAAGGGAGTTTTGGCAAGCACTGAACTCAGCAGGCGCAGCTTTGTGAAGCTCAGCGCCTTCACCGCAGCGGCAGCCGCCATGGCCGGCACCGCCGGTGCCAACCTCGTCGAGGTCGAGCCAGCTGCTGCAGCAGACGCCGCCACCGAAACCCAGCGGATCAGGACCATGTGCCGCGCATGCCTCAACAACTGCGGCATGGTGGCGCATGTCCGCGACGGCAAGGTCATCAAGCTCGAGGGCGACCCCGACGACCCGATGAACAAGGGCGCTGCCTGCGCCAAGGGCCTGGCCGGCATACAGGCGCTCTACAACCCCTGCCGCATCAAGTACCCCATGAAGCGCATTGGCGAGCGCGGCTCCAACCAGTGGGAGCGCATGTCCTGGAACGACGCCCTGGACGAGATTGCCGACATCATGATGGAGTGGTACGAGAAGGAGGGTCCCAAGAGCCTGGTGTGCTCCACCGGCGGCGGCGGCAACCCGCAGTTCTTCTCTCCTGCGCGCTTCCTGAGCGTGTGGGGCGGCGGCAACTTCTTCGAGCCGGGTTGCGCTCAGTGCTACCTGCCGCGCAACCACATGGAGTCTGTCATGAACGGCACGGCCGACACCTCCCTTGCAGACGGCCCCGTCACCGAGCCCTACCTGCCGGACTGCAAGACCAAGTGCTACGTGATGTGGGCAGTGGGCCCTTCCACCCACGGCATCGGCTCCACGGGATGCATCGTGACAGAGCTGCGCAACAGCGGCACCAAGACCGTGGTCATCGACCCGCGCTTCACGCCAGACGCCGCCCGTGCAGACGTCTGGCTGTCCATCCGCCCCGGCACCGATGTAGCCCTGATGCTCTGCTGGATCAACTACATCATCGAGAACGAGCTCTTCAACGCAGACTTCTGCGAGAAGTGGACCAACCTGCCCTTCCTGGTGGACGAAAAGACCGGCCTCACCATCCGCGCTGACGAGCTGGGTCTGGGCAAGCACGACGAGTACGTGGTCTACAACACCAAGAGCGGCAAGGTGGAGGTCATGCCCTAC
>JBJEHM010000113.1:0-3901 GCA_051876075.1 Coriobacteriales bacterium | reverse complement strand
TCGTCCAGGTGGAGCCCTACGGGACCTTCCCCGACGTACACACCTACTGGCTGCCGGTCATGTGCCAGCAGTGCAAGAACCCCTCGTGCGTGCACGTCTGCCCCACCGGTGCGTCCTACCGCGACGAGGCGAGCGGCATCGTCTTGGTCGACAAGGAGAAGTGCATCGGCTGCAAGTACTGCATGATGGCCTGCCCCTACGGCGTGCGCTCCTTCAACCAGGAGCAGCACGTGGTGGAGAAATGCACGCTGTGCAACCACCTGACAAGCGCCGGCGAAAAACCCGCTTGCGTCAAGAACTGCTGCGGCATCGCACGCTTCTACGGCGACCTCGACGACCCGGAGTCCGACGCCTCCAAGGCCATCTCCGAAGCCGGCGCGGACGCTGTCCACTGGCTGCCCGACCCGGGCAACGGGCCCTGCACCGCCTACATCCTCAGCCCCAGGTTCGGCGAGTGGCGCGGCGGGGACCTCACCCAGACCACCAGCAAGTACATGATCACGGAAGGGAGCGTCGACTAATGGAGATCCAATGGTCCCTGGTACTGTTCACCGCCATCAGCGGCATCGGCGCCTGCTCCTTTGCCGCCGCCTGCCTGCAGGCCCTGCTCAAGAAGGGTGAGATGCCCACCAAGCTCGAATGCGTCGTTGGCGCCTGCGGCGTCTGCGTCGACGCCTGCCCCTATGGCGCGCTGAGCTTCGATGCGCAGCGCCGCCCGGTGGTTGACGCGGCGCTGTGCAACGGCTGCGGCGCCTGCGAGGCCGTATGCCCCGCCGGCGTGCTCACCAGCTTCAGCGGCAGCGGCTACCGCGGCATCGAGGTCGTCACAGAGCAAAGAATCGAGAAGACGGGGGTGCTGCAATGACGTTGCTCAAGAACAAGGGACGGCAGGCCGCCACCGCTCCAGAGGACTCCCCCGCGCCTGCGCACAAGGCCGGCAGCACACTTACACGCATGAGGCACGTCACGCTCGCGCTCGTCTTCGCGCTCGTCATCGTCTCGCTGGCGTTCGACAGCGGCACCGGCACGCCATGCTCCTTTGGCGTGAGCGAGTTCTTCCTCCTGTGCCCGCTGGGTGCAATCGAGGCGATGATCGCCGCCAAGAGCCTGGTACCCGTCACGCTCATATCGCTGGCTGTGATGGTGGTCTTCAGCGTGCTCTTTGGCCGCTCATGGTGCGCTTGGGGTTGCCCGGTGCCGGCTCTCAGGCGCTTCTTCAGCCGCACGCCGGAGAATGACGGGCAACATGGAGAAGAGGAGCATGCACCTGGCTGCGCCGCCCTCAAACAGGCTTGGAGCCTCAGGGAGAGCCTGCGCTTCATCGGGCGAGACAAGCGTACCTGGACGCTGCTCGGCGTGCTCATCGCAACGCTCGTCGCGGGCTTCCCGATCTTCTGCCTCATCTGCCCGGTGGGCCTCACCTTCGGCACTGTGGGCAGCCTGTGGCACTTCTTCGTCGACAAGCAGGTGACGCTGTCGTGCCTGGTCTTCCCGCTGTGCCTGGTCATCGAGGTCGCTTTCATCCGCAGGTGGTGCACGAGCATCTGCCCCATCGCCGGCCTGCTGGGGATCTTCGGGCAGTTCGCGCGCTTGGGGCGCCCGGTCATCAACGCCGAAAGCTGCCTGCGCTGCAGCCAGGGTGCCGCATGCAGCGTGTGCACGGCTGTGTGCTCTGAAAGCATCGACAAGCGCGTGACGATGGTCTCGTTCGGCATTGTCGGTTGCTTAGGGACGCTCGGCATCGTTGCAGGCGGCGCGCTCCACATCCTGCCGCTCTTCTTTGTCTCCACCGCTCTCACCGGCGTGGGGACCTCGGCCCTCTGCTTGAAGGCGGGGCGCATCTACGGCAGCGTCAGCCTCTCTGAGTCGCTGGTAGCAGGCGGAATCTCCCTCGTCGTGGCAGCAGCGCTGTACTTTGTGGGCGTTGGGCTCCCCCAGGGCCTCGACCTCGCCTTCATTGCCGCCCTGCCCCTCTTGAGCTCCCTGCTGCTGAGCATGCATCCAGAGGACCCCTTCACCTCGGTGGTCCACGGGGACTCCGAATCCCTGCCCTTCAAGGCCCCCGAGCGCCGCATGCTGCACCGCGTCATCGCGGCCACCTGCGTCGTGGCCTTCACCTCTGGCGTTGGCAAGGGAATCAGCACCGTCAGCGCCAGCATCACCCAGTTTGCAACGAGCGGAACTATCGCCGTCTTCATCATCGGCGCTGCGGGCCTGGTCGTGGTGGCGCTCATCAACCGGGCGCGCGGCGCCCACGGCATGAGGGCCCTCTACACCATCCTCATGGTGGCTGGCATCATCGCCATGTTCGCAACGATATTCGGCTTCAACATCTTCTACCTGATTGTGGGCAAGGAGCTGCTCTGGTGCTTCTTCACCTGCTTCACTGCCTACATCGTCTTCAAGTTCAACCTCTCTGCCATACGAAGCTTTGGCATCGCGCAAGCGCTGTACTTTGCCAGCTCGTTTTTGGGCTGGGTGATAGGAGCGGCCATCGAGCCGTATTACGTTGCAGACACCACCGCCCGCGCTGCGGTTGGCGTCTTGCTGGCTGGCATGGTCATGGCCACGCTGCTCTTCGTCCTCACAGAGGCCGACATCAAGCGCATCGTCGAGTGGTCGTTCGAAGGCCTGGACGCCGAGCACCTCGAAGACGGCATCGTCGTGGCAACGGGCGCCAACGCGGGCAGCATCGCCCTCACGCTCGAGGAGGCGGTGACCGACGACCTCAGCCACGCCCGCGACCCACGCTACGGCCTCTCCACCCGCGAGCTGGAGATACTCGCCCCCTTCGCGCAGGGCCGCAGCGCCAACTGGATCGCGGACCACTTCATCATCAGCAAGAACACCGTGCGCACCCACCTGCGCAACTCCTACAACAAGCTCGGCGTCCACAACCGCCAGGAGCTCCTCGACTTCCTCGCCGGCCACGACTAAGGGGCCGGCAAGCTCGTGGCTGCCGGCCCCCTGCGCTCAGCTGTTTGTGGGCGCTACTTGTGGTTTTCTGGCTCGTCGCTCAGGGGCTTGTTCTTGGGCTTGGGGTTGATGAACAGCGCCGCGATGAGCATCACGACCGTGAGCGGGATGATGGTGTAGAGACAGGCCTCCCAGTAGCTGTGGCCAGCGTCGATCATGCCGCCGTAGATGGGGCTGAAGCAGTTGCCGATGCACTGGGCAAACTGCAGCACAGCCATGCCCATGGTGGCCGCCATGGCGGACTTGTTCATGATGGTGGGCGCCAGGGGCCTCAGGCCACCGCCGCCGATACCGGCGCAGATGCCCATGAGCACGATGCCAACCCACACCAGGGTGATGCTGCCGGTCTGGAACATCATGTAGAAGCAGAACAGGTAGATCACCGCAACCAACACGGGCATGACCCTCTTGAGCTTGAGGGGCAGCCTGTTGGTGATGGCGCCGCCAGCCGGGTTGGCAACGAGGCCGATGGTGGTGACCACAGACAGGCCCATCGCCGCCGCCTGCTCTGTAAAGCCCCAGCCGCCGCCTTCCACAGAGGTCTGCAGGAAGGTGGGCAGGTAGGTGTTCACGATGCCCGTCTGGCCGGCGATGAACACGGCGAAGACGATGAAGAGCAGCCAGATGTCCTTGTTCTTGAGCAGGGCGATGCACTCGCGGACGTTGTTCTCCACGTTGTAGCTGGCGCCTTCCCCGCCGGGGACCTTGTAGAAGACGTTGAACAGGATCAGGGCCACGGTGGCAAAGATGATCACGAACCAGAACACGCCCTGCCAGCCGTAGGCACCCGCGATGCTGGGGGTGACCAGGGCATCCAAGGTAATGGACAGCGGCACCCAGCAGCACCACAGGCCGAGCATGACGCCGCGGGTCTTGTCCGGGAACCACAGGGTGATCAGCGTTGGCGCAGAGACGCCCACCAGGC
>JBJEHM010000112.1:0-1922 GCA_051876075.1 Coriobacteriales bacterium | reverse complement strand
CGAGTTCCTTACTTACGATTTGCCTGATGCTGACAAGACTTGCGACTGGGCCATCAACAACAAGAGCTACACCATTAAGCTGCTGAACGGTACTACCGAGGTCGACTCCGTAACCGCAGGGGGCGCCGAGAGCACTAAGATCTCCAAGCAGAAAACCCTAAAGCGCGACGAGCACGCAGACACGGACAACAACAATGACCTCAAGCTCGTCGTCTGGGAGAGGGGCACCGCAAACGTCGACGATGCCTACGTCGCGGCCAATGCCCCGCGTAACAGCAAGGGCGAGTACGGCTCCGTGCACGGGGCCAGCAGCGGTTCCAACGAGCCCACTCCACCCACCTTCACCCCGGTGGTTACCAGCGACACGCGCGTTGCGGGCTACAACAACGAGACCGCCTCGCTCAAACTGGAGCTGGCGGGGCGCTACAACTCTGGCGCGATGAACGCAGACGGCGGCAGCCTGGAGATCGTGCAGTACAACGCGAGCAACGGCTACGCCTACGCAGTCAGCGGCGTGAAGGGCAAGCTCATCGCCGTGGACCTCAACAGCACGATGGACGGTGACAAGGTCGCTGCCCTAACTGGCACCGAGTACGACCTCAAGGCCATGGTCACCGCCGTGGGCTTCACATACGGCGACATGACCAGCGTGGCGATCTCCCCTGACGGCAGCAAGATCGCCGTCGCCCTGCAGGACGCCGGCTATGACAAGCCGGGCCGCGTAGCGCTGTTCTCCTGCAAGGAAAACGGCTCCCTCGAGCTCCTGAGCCACGTGGCGGTTGGCGTGCAGCCCGACATGGTGACCTGGGCGGACAAATCCACCATCCTCACCGCAGACGAGGGCGAGCCGCGCGATGGTGCCAACGGCACCGACCCCAAGGGCTCCGTGAGCATCGTCACTGTTGGTGAGGACAACGCGCTCACAGCGAACACGGTCACTTTCGACTCCTTCGACACCAAGCGCAGCGAGCTGACGGCCGCCGGCGTGCTCGTCCAGAAGAACGCCCAGCCCTCCACCGACTTCGAGCCCGAGTACATCGCCGTCAGCGGCAACACCGCCTACGTCTCGCTCCAGGAGGCCAACGCCATCGCCGTGCTCGACATCGCGAAGGGCGAGTTCACCGGCGTCTACCCCCTGGGCTTCCAGGACTTCGGCACCACCAAGGTCGACCTGCAGAAGAACGACAAGGCCGAGCTTGGCACCTACGACAACGTCTACGGCATCAAGATGCCCGACGGCATCAGCGTCGCCACCATCGGAGGCAAGACCTACCTGCTCACCGCCAACGAGGGCGACAGCCGCTCCGACTGGAGCGGGCTGGACAACGAGTACGAGAACGTCACCTCTCCCACCGGCAACGTCACCCTCGACAAGAAGGTCGTCTGGTTCAACTCGACCATGTGGGACGGTCTGGACTCCAACAAGGCCTACACCTTCGGCGGGCGCTCCTTCTGCATCTACGAAGTTACGGGCGGCGGCCTGGATCTGGTGTACGACAGCGGCAGCGACTTCGAGAGCATCACCGCTGAGAAGCTCCCCACCTACTTCAACTGCTCCAACGACAAGACCAGCCTGGACAACCGCTCCGGTAAGAAGGGCCCCGAGCCCGAGACCGTCGTCACCGGCACCGTGGGTGACAGGACCTATGCCTTCATCGCACTCGAGCGCATCGGCGGCATCATGGTCTACGACATCACCGACCCCGCCAACGCCAAGTACGTGAACTACATCAACTCCCGCGAGTTCGATGCTGCCATCCAGGGCGACGTCTCGCCCGAGGGCCTGTGCTTCATCCCCGCTGAGCAGAGCAAGACCGGCAAGGCCATGCTGCTGGCCGCGTGCGAGGTCTCCGGCACGCTGGCCGCCTACGAGCTGACGCCCGCTGAGAGCGGCAGCTCCGAACCCGTCACGCCGCCGAGCA
>JBJEHM010000111.1:0-1941 GCA_051876075.1 Coriobacteriales bacterium | reverse complement strand
ACATCAGCTACTGCTACAACACCGGCGACGTCAAGTCCACCACCGGCGGCGGCTACTACGCGGCGGGCATCGTGGGCATGTTCCACTCCATCGGCAACGACAGCAAGGGAGAGCCCATCGAGCCGGAGTGCTGGGCCTGCTACAACACCGGCTACGTGCTCACCACCGGCTCCTTCCGCAGCGGCGCGGTGGTCGGCGAGCTCGACGGCGGCTACATCCACGACACCTTCAGCCTAGCCAACCGCAACACCGGCAACTGCATCTCTGGCCTCAACGACTTCACCGGCGTCATCGCCAACAGCGTCAAGCTCGTCGAGGAGACCGAGCTGAGCTCTGCGTCTACCCTGGCCATACTCAACGCCTGCTGCGACAAGGAGGGCTGGGTCTGCTACTACACCCTGCCCGCAGGCAAGGCTTACGGCTCCGGCACCAACCCGGTGCTGGCCACCGCCCCCGTCAAGGGCGCTGTGAGCCTGGAGGGCAAGACGGCTGACAAGGTCAGTGCCAAGGCGGCCACCTATTCGGCGAGCATCGACCCCGTCCCAACCGTGACCCTCTCTGTGGGCGGGAAGACCCTCGTGCAGAACGCCGACTTCCGCGTCATCGCCCAGGAGGGCACCAAGGGCGCCGATGCCGGCAGCACCAAGTACACCGCCACCATCCAGGGCATCGGCCACTACGCGGGCACCCTTGCGACCAGCGTCCAGTACACCATCACCCAAGCCTCCATCAAGAGCTGCACACTGACCGCAGAGGCCCGCTACTTCAACTACGACGTCCAGCGCCCCGCAAGCGTCAAGCTCTATGACGACGGCGGCAACCTGGTCGACTCCAGCGAGTACAGCTGGACCATCGACGAGAGCCTGGTGGGCACCGCCGCTCCCAGCGGCCGCTACTACTACCAGGACGCGCACGACAAGACCGCGGCTGAGGGCGACCCCGTCATCGTCACCGCCGCCGCAAACGGCAACTACAAGGGCGAGCAGACCTTCAACGTCTTCAAGATCAAGGCCGTCCCCTTCGTTCACTCCGTCGACTCCGACAACCCCAACCAGAGCACCTTCAAGGTGGGAGACGTCATCTACACAGACCCGCAGGGCAACGTGCAGACTTGGAAGTTCGAGGACGTCTGCAGCTACGGCACCAACAACGCCATCGGCAGCTCCGACATCCGCGGCGCGATGAAGGTCAAGTACACCGGCCAGCCCATCAAGCCAACGCTCTCCGGCATCACCTACATGGGCAAGGAGCTTGTTGAGCTGAAGGAAGGCGACCCCTGGTACGACAACCCCAAGGCCTACGGCTACAAGCTGCTCTACGGCAACCCCAACCCGGAGGACGCGGCAACCGCCGGCAACGAGCTCGACAGCGTCACCAACGTCACCGGCACCGACTACGCGGTCTTCACCATCCGCTCCGCCCCGTACTCCAACTTCGACAACTACATCACCGTCTGGTTCGAGATCACGCCCGCCAGCATCGCTGATGACGTGACCATCGAGGGGTTTGAGGAGAGCGTCTCCAACATCACCGGCAAGCAGGACAGCGCCAAGCTCACCTACAACGGCATGACCCTGGCGGAGGGCAAGGACTACACCGCCGCGTACAGCTACGACGGCACCCAGGCAACCGTGACCTACACCGGCAAGGGCAACTACACTGGCAGCGTCACCAAGAGCTTCGAGTACACCGGCACGGTGGTGGCCGCTCCCAGCATCAGCAGCTTGAAGAGCGCCAAGAAGGCCAAGCTCACCGTCAAGTGGAGCGCCGCCAGCGCCAAGGCCGCGGCCGTGGAGGGCTACCAGGTTCGCTACAAGACCGCCAAGGGCTCCTGGAAGACCAAGACCGTCAAGGGCTACAAGGCATCCAGCGTCACCCTGAGCCTCAAGGCCAAGACCAAGTACCAGGTGCAGGTGCGCGCCTACAAGGCCGGCAGCTACA
>JBJEHM010000110.1:6413-7987 GCA_051876075.1 Coriobacteriales bacterium | reverse complement strand
TCTTCTCCACCTGGCCATGCAGATGGCTTTGTCAGAATGCCGACGTTGCTCGGCCACATCTGTGATGCTGCTAGGACCATTATGATACGCCCAGCACAGGGCAGTGGAGGTTCCTCTCGAGGTAGCGGTAGGTGTCGCCCTTGAGAAAGCGCGAGAGCCTGGAGCCCTCGGGCAGGCCGCAGAGCACGAGGTCGGGATGGAAGGGTTCGATGAGCTCCTCGGCCATCTGTCCGTTTGCGGTGCCGACCGCCTCGTCGATCTGCACGCAGCACTCGCCGCCGTAGGGCATCACCTCGAGCTCGCCCCCATCGAGGTCTCCCGCTGGGTCGAGCGCAGCGACCTGCGCCTCGACGAGGCCGCCTATTCGCCTGGCCTCCTCCTCAGCAAAGTCCTCGAGGCTCTCGCCGAGGGGCAGCGCCTCGCCATGTGCCACGTAGCCAAAGCGCAGGTGCGCTCCGCAACGCAGCGCCTCCCCAACGGCCTTCTTGACGACCTCTGCCTCGGTAGTTCCATCCTCCAGTACGGCGAAGATGCGCTTGCACTCCGATGCGGCGCTCGACGACTCGGTTCCCATGACTGCTCCTTTCCTTCTTTCCTCTGTTCGGGGAAGCTGACAAAACTAGGGGCGCGGCGCGGTCCTTCGTCCCCGCAACCGCGCCCCTGCTAAAGAGAGCTCGCTTGTAGCCGTGCCCTTACGCGGCGTTTCGCGCTGCGATCTCCTCGTTCATGCGGGTGACGTCGGAGTCCTTGATCCTGAACAGGAAGATGAACGGGATCAGGGAGACGGCCAGCAGCACCAGCGGCAGCAGGAAGTACACCTGGTTGATGCCGGCGATGGCGGCGGCGTCGAAGACGGTCGCGGTGGAGACGTAGCCCACGGCGGCCAGCGCGGCGGGCAGGATCATCGCGCGCAGCGTCACGCCGAGCTTCACGGAGACGGTCATGATGGACATGGTGGTGCCCACGGTGTTCTCACCGGACTTCCAGTAGCTCCAGGTGGCGCACATGGAGTAGAGGTTGGCGGAGAGGCCGTACGCCAGGCCGAAGAGCACCTGGGAGACGAACAGCAGCACGTTGAGCGCGATGTAGCCCGGCTGCAGGAAGAAGCACACGGCCCAGATGACGGCCCAGCCGCCCACGCCGAGGATGGTGGCCTGCTTGGTGCCGATCACCTTGGCGACGCGCGCCGCGATGAAGGATCCAACAAAGCAGCCCAGGTAGAACACCATGAGCACGGTGCCGGATGCGGCGGCATCGCCCAGGACGACCTTGGCGTAGTACGCGGTGCCGGCTGCCACGGTGTAGTAGGCGATGAGGCGCAGGATGTCGTGCAGCACGACGCCGATCAGGTTGGGGTTGGTGACGATGTTCTTGCCCATGGCCTTGAAGGAGACCTTCTTGCCCTCGGACTTGGTCTCGTTGTCATAGCCCGAGGTCACCCCAAAGCTGACGGCCATCGCGGCGATGTAGAGCAGGGAGACGACAGCTGCGCAGATGCTGTAGGCGTACACGCCGCTCACGACGGCTGCCAGGCTGGTGGTGATCAGCGGCACCAGCTTGGACGCGACGACGCG
>JBJEHM010000110.1:0-6313 GCA_051876075.1 Coriobacteriales bacterium | reverse complement strand
AGGCACCCGCCGCGATCACGCCGGATATGCCCAGCGGCAGCTGCGCCACGTCTGTCAGGAAGAACAGGAAGAAGGCGGTCTCGAGTGTGGCGGCGATGGAGAAGCCGATCTCCGATATGCCCCACACCGCCTTGATCTTGCCGTTGATTCTGTTCATATGTTTCCTCCTCGCTATTCCTCGCAGGCTCCCAACGCCTGCGCCCTCTGGCTCGGCCCCTTGCGAGAGGGCCGGGCCGTAACAAGCCGCATGTGGCGGCTCGAGACCCAGTAGAGGGGGCGGCGGGTGGTTCAGTAGAGGGGGCCGCCCCCAGCTGACGCCGGGCCGCCTCCCAAGAGTTCCGAACAGAGGCCGCCAGTGCAGCGGGACGAAGTAGAGGGTGTCCTGGCTGCGCGAGGGGCTAGGGGGAAGCCGGGCCCTCGTCGCGATCGGCATCGCACTGTGGAGTCTATGGGGAGCCTGCTGCCAGGTCAGTGTGCCGGCGGCACCACAAGCGCCGCGCCCCTTGTGCACGCAGCGCACGCGGACACAAGCCCGCGCACCGCGTTTGTGCATGCCGCACGCAATGCACAAACGGCTCGCGCAGCCTCTTGTGCAGCGGCGCCAGGCGGCAGCAAGCATGGCGCAAACCTTTGTGCATCTTGCACAATGCAATTTGCTCAATCAGACCATTCCGCCCATAGCACCGCGGCTGTGTTAGGAGGAACATGTGCGCTGGATCACCAGGCGCAGGATAGGGGGGCGCATGAGCCTGACGCTTAACATCATCGAGCACGAGCTCGCGGCTGCCGGGGAGGTCGAGCGCACGGAGCAGGGCAACCCCTCGTTCAAGGGCGCGCGCCTCTTCCTGGGTGCGGGCTGCCCGGCGGAGGAGGGCTTCCTCTACATATGCAACAGCGCCGAGGGCGCCCTCGAGCTCGCCGGGCGGGGCCTCTTCTGCGCCTATGTGGACGAGGGCGGGGCCGGCGCAGCGCCCGCCGCCGCCATCAGCGTCAAGGGCAGCGCCGGCATGCTGCCCGTCTTCAACCTCGTGCTCGACGTGTTCTCGCGCTACGAGGCCTGGGAGCGCGATATGGACCGCCTCGCGGCTCAGCCGGGGTGCCTGCAGCAGCTCGTCGACGCCAGCGAGCCCTTCCTCAAGAACAACACCGTCATCGTGGACCCGGCGCTCAAGCTGCTGGCCTACACGCGCGGCATCCCCTGCGACGACCCGATCACCATGGAGCTCATCTCGCACGGCTACCACACCGAGGAGAACATCCGCAAGTTCAAGCTGCACAGGCGTTTCAAGCCCTGGAGCGAGCAGGAGGGCTTCATCGTCAACAGCACGCGCGAGATCTGCAAGTACGTCACCGTGGTACGCTCGTTCAAGACGCGCGAGGGCTTCTCGCTCATCATCGTCATGATGTGCAACGTGGCAGAGCCGCAGGGCTGGCTCCTCGACGCCTACGATATGTTCGCCGAGCGCGTGGGCGTGGTGGCAGAGCGCGAGTACCCGGACGACAAGCCTGCGGGCAACGCGGTCGACAGCTTCCTCAAGGACCTGCTCCGCGGCCAGATCCGCGACGAGCGCAGCATCCGTGAGCGCGGCAAGTGCGCGGGGATCCCCTACGAGGCGCGCTTCTGCCTGTTCTACATCCCCCTCGACCCCAAGACCGGCCCCGTGGAGCGCATGCTCGCCGACCTCTCCATCATGGCAGCGCCGGCCAAGACCCTGATGGTGGGCGGGGCCGCGGTGATACTGTGCTTCAACTGCCACGACAGCCGCTGCGCCCTGCACTGCGAGGCGGGCACCTGCCCGCTGGGCCGCCGCTCGCTCTCCGCGCGGCTCGACGCCTTCATGGAGCGCAGCGAGCTCCTCTGCGGCAGGAGCGCCAAGTTCACCTGCCTGGCGCACGCGCCGGTGGCCTTCCGCCAGGCACAGCAGGCCTGCAGGCTGGGGGAAATGCGCCGCGGGGTGCCGTCGCGCATCAGCACGCCGCGCTTCAACTGGGGGCGGATCGTGTCGTTCGACCGCTGCTGCATGGACTACCTGGCAGAGGGCTGCCCGGACGGGCTGGAGCTGGCGCTGCGCACCTATGCGGGGCTGGTGGTGGACGCGCTGGCTGCAGACGACGCGCACACCGGCACGGACAACTACACCTTCCTCTACGAGTACCTCATGAACGAGCGCCGGGCCTCTGTGGTGGCAGAGAAGCTCCACATGCACCGCAACAACGTGAAGTACCGCATCGACCGCATCGAGGAGCTCTTCGGGATCGACACCGACGACCCCGCCCTGCGCTTTGACGTGCTCATGGCCTACCGCCTGCGCGAAGCGAGCTTTGTGCAGGATGCACAATAGAGTGCACCCATTTGGGTGGGCGAGGCCCCATGACCCGGCATGCGCCGCGGGCCTACTCTTCTCCCCGTCAAGGCGCGGCAGCTGGGCTGCGCCAAAGGAGAAAGGATCCCCCCAATGGCGATCAAGAAGCACGAGGACATCCGCCTCAACGTCAAGCCGATGTTCCTCACCCTGTACCACGAGTACGTCTTCGAGGGCCCCTGCCGCTTTGGCGAGGGCATGCAGCTGGAGAAGGAGTTCGACCTCAACATGGCCGCCCAGAAGTTCAAGGGCTGGTACAAGCAGCTCCAGGACGCCATGCCTGCAGACGTCGTCAACCTGCTCGAGCCCGTCAAGGTCGAGCGCGACGAGAACTTCCTCACCAAGGACGAGATGATCGAGAAGCTCGCCGAGGGCTGCGAGGACGTCGACCTCTACTACATCGGCTACGCGTCGCGCCCCTACGACCTGGCCCTCGAGTTCGCCCAGCGCGTTGGCAAGCCCTGCGCCATCACCCAGGCCTGCTGCGCCAGCGCCATCACCTCCGCCGAGTTCCTGGCCCGCGGCCTTGAGTTCTACTCCTTCGAGGACTGGGCTGACGCCACCGAGTACATGACCGTCCTGCGCGCCCGCAAGGTCCTCAAGGACTCCAAGATCCTGGCCGCCACCCGCATGACCAGCGCCGTCTCTGTGAGCTCCCCTGACTCCGTGATCGACCCCGAGAAGATCACCGCCAAGTTCGGCACCCGCATCCGCTACGTCAGCGCCCACGAGCTGCTCGACCAGATCTCCTACGACGACCCGATGTCCAACCATTGCACGCCGGGCCGCATGGGCCTCAACCTCACCGCAGAGGACGAGAAGGTCATCGACAAGAAGACCGACGAGCTCATCGACGGCGCTGTGGAGTGCCAGATGACCCGCGAGATGGTCAAGAAGTCCGTCGAGGCCAACTACGGCATCCGCAAGTTCCTCGACGCCTTCGAGTGCAACTGCTTCACCGCGCCCTGCCCCGACCTCTGCGCGACCCGCCGCCTGAACCAGAAGCAGTTCACCATGTGCCTCAACCACTCGCTCAACAACGAGGACGGCATCCCGTCCGCATGCGAGTACGACCTGGGCGCCCTGGTCTCTAAGCTGATGCTGCAGGCCATCGGCCGCCGCCCGTCCTACATGGGCAACTGCTTCACCAGCCCCATCCGCAACGGCGTGCGCGCCCCGCTGCCCAAGGCCCTGTTCTTCACCCCCGAGCACGTGGACCAGAAGATGGAGGAGCTCGGCGACAAGGAGAACGTGGTCCTCACCTTCCACTCCGTGCCCAACCGCCGCTGGGAGAGCTTCGACGAGGAGTACCGCCCCTACGCCATCCGCGAGTTCGCACGCTCTGGCTTCGGCGCCACGCTGCGCTACGACTTTGCCGCAGACGCCGGCCAGACCATCACCATGTGCCGCATCGACCCCACCTGCGAGAAGCTCTTCGTGGCTAAGGGCACCATCCTCAATTCCATGGGCTACGACCAGACCAACTGCTCCATGGGCGTGTTCTTCCAGGTGAAGGACTCCAAGGACTTCTTCAAGAAGCAGGCCGCCATCGGCAACCACATGCCGCTGATCTACGGCGACTTCGAGGAGCAGGTCATCGAGCTCGGCGAGCTGCTGGGCCTGGAGATCGTCAACGCCTAAGCCCCACGATGCCTGACGGCGCTTGGAGACATAGCGCCAAGGGCGCGAGCGCTCACTCGGCTCGAGCGCTGCGCATGCCGCCTGCAGGGTCCGCACCTCCCCCTGCAGGCGGCGCTGCGGCAGCGGGCAGCAAGCTGCGGGGCAGTGCAGGCCACCCCGCAGCTTGCTGCCGGTACGGAGGAGCGGCCAGAGGAGGAAGCGATGAAGTCGCCAGACGAGGTGCAGCAGGGCTACATCGACAGGTTCAACGCCGCGGGCGGTGCCTTCGAGCAGTTCGACCTGCTGCTCAACATATCCGCCGAGCTCGACGAGCTGCCGCCGGAGCGCATGCTGCCGGAGGCCCTGGTTGAGGGCTGCCAGTCGCAGGTGTGGCTGTGGCCGCGCTGGGAGTGCGGCGAGGGCCGGGGCTTTGCGCTCGAGGGCGACAGCGACACCCTCATGGTGCGCGGTGTGATCCGCATCTTCCAGCAGATGTTCAGCGGCTGCAGCGCCAGCGAGATACTGGCCTGCCCCGTGCGCTTTCTGGAGGAGACGGAGCTGGTCTACGTGTTCGACCCCCAGCGCCAGGCGGGGGTCGCGGCCATAGCCGGCGTGATCAGGGGCTTTGCAAGCGAGGCGCTGAACGCGCATGGCGAGGAAGGGAGGAACAAGGAATGAGCGAGAAGATGACCTTGAAGGAGCGGCTGGACATTGCCGCAGCAGACGCGGAGGAGGCGCTGGCGCTGATCACCAGCGGCAAGCTGGGGCGGGAGGAGTTCGCCGCCCAGGTGCGCCGCTTCACGCTGGACAAGTTCTTCCTCACAGAAGACGAGGTCCGCGCCGCCGGCACCGAGGACCTGCTGGAGCTGGCCAACGTGAGCGTGGAGAAGATGCTGCGCAACGCGGACAAGAGCGTGAAGCTGGCCGAGGGCTCCACCACCTGCACCAACCAGAGCTCCACCGACATCAAGAAGGTGCTGCTGTCGCTCACGCTGCAGCGCGCGCTGGGCGTGAAGTTCACACCGGAGTACGCAGCGGAGCTGGAGACCATCGGCCAGCTCGCAGACGCGCTCTACGCCGCCGCAGGCGACCCCGCGTTCGCGAGGTAGGGCGATGGCGGTGCCTGGGAGCTTTGACGCCGGCGCGGTGCGCCGCGGCTTCCCCATCTTGGGGACGCTGGTGCACGGCAGGCCGCTTGTGTACCTGGACAACGCGGCGACCACGCAGGTGCCGCTGCAGGTGACAGACGCCGTCGCGCGCCACTATGCTGCGAGCAACGCCAACGTGCACCGCGGCATGCACTACCTGGCGCACCTCTCGACCGCCGCGCTGGAGGAGGCGCGCCGGCGCGTGGCGGACTTCGTCGGGCTGGACGACCCCTCATGCGTGGCCTTCACGCGCGGGACCACCGACGGCCTCAACATGGTGGCCCGCGGCCTGGAGCACCTGCTGTGCCCCGGCGACCGCGTGGTCGTCTCTGTCATGGAGCACCACTCGAACTTCGTCCCCTGGCAGCAGGCGTGCCTGCGCCGCGGGGCGCAGCTCTGCGTCGTGGGGGTCGACGAGTGCGGCGAGCTGGACGCGGGGGAGTACGCGCGCGTGCTGGAGGGCGGTCCCGCCAGCCAGATGACGGAGCTGCCCGCAGGCGCGCGGCCCGGCCCGGTGCGCATCGTCGCGATGACGGGGTGCTCCAACGTGCTCGGCACCGTGAACCCCGTGCGGCGGCTGGCAGCCATGGCGCACGCGGCAGGGGCCCTCTTCGTGCTCGACGGCGCGCAGCTCATGCGCCACGGCGCAGTGAGCGTGCCCGAGCTGGGCTGCGACTACCTGGCGTTTTCCGGACACAAGATGATGGCGGGGACGGGCATAGGGGCGCTGTGCGGAACGCGGCAGGCCCTGGAGCTGCTGGAGCCGCGCGACTACGGCGGCGAGATGGTGGGCACCGTGCGCACTGCCGCCACAAGCTGGGAGGAGCTGCCGCTGCGCTTGGAGGCGGGCACGCCGAACTACGTGGGTGCCGTCGCGCTGGCTACCGCTTGCGACTACCTAGAGGGCCTGGGACGGGAGGCTGTCGCAGAGCGCGAGGACGAGCTGGTGGCGCATGCGGAAGCGGCGTTGGCGCAGGTCGACGGGCTGCATGTCATCGGCTCGCCCCAGCGCCGCGCGGGCCTTGTCTCCTTCACGGTCGACGGGGTGCACCCGCTCGACCTCTGCACGCTTGCAGACACCCGCGGCGTTGCGCTGCGCAGCGGCCACAACTGCGCCCAGCCCCTGCTCGAGCAGCTGGGGGTCACGAGCGTGGCCCGCCTGAGCCCGGCCTTCTACAACAC
>JBJEHM010000109.1:3387-33077 GCA_051876075.1 Coriobacteriales bacterium | reverse complement strand
ACAAGGAGGACCCGCCAGCGGCAGGTCCTCCCTACGTGCGACGCTTTCAGGCCCTAGATTTCCTTTTGCGGGGTGTCCTGCAGGGCGATGGGGCTCAGGCGGCCGTCCTTGGCAGCAGCGATGGCCTGGGAGAAGGCGATGGCAGCTGCCGCGGTGGTCACGTAGCAGATGCAGTTGCGCACGGCCCCTGCAGAGAGCTTGACGGCATCACCGCGGGTGTCCTGGCCAAACGGCAGGTTGATGACCAGGCTGATCTGGCCGTTGTCCATCATGTCGCCGATGTTGGGGCGCTGCTCCTTCATCTTGCGCACATGGGTGGCGGGGATGCCGTTTGCCTGGAGCATGTGGACGGTGCCGCTGGTGCCCACGATGTCAAAGCCCATCTGGCTGAGCTCCTTTGCCACGGGGATGATGGTGCGCTTCTCGCGGTCGCACACAGAGATGAAGGCCGTGCCCTCCTGCGGCAGCGAGTAGTCGATGGCAAACTGCGCCTTGGCATAGGCAGAGGGGAAGTCCGGGCCGATGCCCATGACCTCGCCGGTGGACTTCATCTCCGGGGAGAGCGTGATGCTGGCGCCGGGGAAGCGGTTGAAGGGCATGACGGCTTCCTTCACAGCGTAGTGCCCCAGCTCGCGGTCGTCGGGCGGCAGCTCCAGGCTGGCGATCGTCTTGCCGGCCATGATGTGCGCTGCGCACTTGGCCAGCGGCACGCCGGTTGCCTTGGAGACGAAGGGCACGGTGCGGCTGGCGCGGGGGTTGACCTCGATGATGTAGACCTTGCCGTCCTTGACGCCGTACTGGATGTTGACCAGGCCCTGGGTGCCCACGGCCAGCGCCAGGCGCTTGGTGCACTCGCGGATCTTGTCCACAACGCCCTGGGTGAGACTGAAGGGTGGCGTGCAGCAGGCGGAGTCGCCGGAGTGGATACCGGCCTCCTCGATGTGCTCCAGAATGCCGCCGATGTAGACCTCGGTGCCGTCGCAGAGGGCGTCGACGTCGCACTCGGTTGCAGACTCCAAGAAGGCGTCCAGGTAGACGGGGTGGTCCGGCGTGATGCGGGCGGCCTCTGCCATGTACTTGCGCAGGTACTCTTCGTCGTAGGCGATGACCATGCCGCGGCCGCCGAGCACGTAGCTGGGGCGCACCAGCAGCGGGTAGCCGACCTCCTTGGCAACCTGCACGGCCTCCTCGACGGAGCTCGCGGTGCCTGCAGCAGGGTAAGCGATGCCCATCTCGTCGAGCAGGGCAGAGAAGCGCTCGCGGTCCTCTGCCAGGTCGATTGCCTCGGGCTTGGTGCCCATGATGTTCACGCCCTCGTCCTGCAGGGCCTGGGCCAGCTTGAGCGGGGTCTGGCCTCCCAGGGTGACCACAACGCCGTCGGGCTGCTCGGCGTCGATGATGTCCATGACGTCTTCGTAGGTGATGGGCTCGAAGTACAGGCGGTCAGAAGTGTCGTAGTCGGTGGAGACGGTCTCTGGGTTGCAGTTGACCATGATGGTCTCGTAGCCCAGGTCGTGGAGGGCGTAGGACGCATGCACGCAGCAGTAGTCGAACTCGATGCCCTGGCCGATGCGGTTGGGGCCGGCACCGATGATCATGGCCTTCTTCTTGCTGCACGGGGCGACCTCTGTCTCCTCGTCGTAGGTCTTGTAGTGGTAGCTCGTCTTGGAGGCGAACTCAGCTGCGCAGGTGTCGACGGTCTTGAAGACGCCGATCACGCCCAGCTCCTTGCGGCGTGCGCGGACCTCCTTCTCGGTGCTGCCAGTGAGGAAGGCAATCTGCACGTCGGAGAGGCCGTAGCGCTTGCCCAGGCGCATGAGCGGCTCGTCCACGGCGGCCAACTCGACGCCCTCAAAGCGCTTCTCGACATCGACCATGTCCTTCAGGCGGTCGACGAACCAGATGTCGATGCCGGTGAGCTCTGCCACTTCCTCGGGCTCGATGCCGCGGCGCAGGGCCTCGGCCATGTAGTAGATGCGGTGCTCGGTGGGCACAGAGACGTTATGGCGGAACTTGGACTCGTCAAAGGCGTCCTTGCCGTCGCGTCCCAAGCCCATGCGGCCGTTCTCCAGCGAGCGCATGGCCTTGCCCAGGGACTCCTCGAAGGTGCGGCCGATGGCCATGACCTCGCCCACGGCCTTCATGCGGGTGGAGAGCACGTTGTCAGAGCCCTTGAACTTCTCGAAGGCAAAGCGCGGCACCTTGGTGACCACATAGTCGATGGAGGGCTCGAAGCAGGCCGGGGTGGCCTTGGTGATGTCGTTGGTTATCTCGTCGAGCGTGTAGCCCACAGCCAGCTTGGCGGCCATCTTGGCGATGGGGAAGCCGGTTGCCTTGGAAGCCAGGGCAGAAGAGCGCGACACGCGCGGGTTCATCTCGATGACGATGAGGCGGCCGTCCTTGGGGTTGACGGCAAACTGCACGTTGGAGCCGCCGCACTCGACGCCGATCTCCTCGAGGATGGCCAGGGAGGCGTCGCGCATCTTCTGGTACTCGATGTCGGTGAGGGTCTGCGCGGGAGCCACGGTGATGGAGTCTCCGGTGTGCACGCCCATGGCGTCGAAGTTCTCGATGGAGCACACGATGATGCCGTTGCCGACACGGTCGCGCATCACCTCCATCTCGTATTCCTTCCAGCCGATGATGGACTCCTCGACGAGCACCTCGCCCGTGGGCGAGAGGTCCAGGCCCTCGCGGACGATATCGCGCAGCTCGTCGCGGTTGTAGGCGATGCCGCCGCCAGCGCCGCCCAGGGTGAAGGAGGGGCGCAGCACCAGGGGGAAGCCCAGCTGGTCTGCGAGGTCCTCGGCCTCTGCAACGCTGTAGGCGTAGCCGCTGCGCGCGCACTCTAGGCCGATGCGCTTCATGGCCTCGGCAAAGAGCTTGCGGTCCTCGCCCTTCTGGATCGCCTGCAGGTCGCAGCCGATGAGCTCGACGCCGTACTTGTCGAGCACGCCGCTCTCTGCAAGCTCAACCGCGCAGTTGAGGCCGGTCTGGCCGCCCATGTTGGGCAGCAGCGCATCCGGGCGCTCCTTGGCGATGATGTCCTCGACGGCCTTGGGCGTGATGGGCTCGATGTAGGTGCGGGTGGCGGTCTTGGGGTCCGTCATGATGGTGGCGGGGTTGGAGTTGACGAGGATGACCTCGTAGCCCTCCTCCATCAGCACGCGGCAGGCCTGGGTGCCGGAGTAGTCGAACTCGCAGGCCTGGCCGATCACGATGGGACCGGAGCCGATGAGCAGGATCTTCTCGATGTCTGTGCGGCGCGGCATTAGTTCTCCCCCTTCTCACTGGTGAACACGCGGGTGTCCTTGACCTCGATGTCGAGGTAGTCCTCGCGGCCGTCCATCAAGCGCGCAAAGGCCTTGAACAGGTACGAGGAGTCGTGGGGGCCGGGGCTGGCCTCCGGGTGGTACTGGACGGAGAAGACGGGGTAGTCCAAAAGGCGCATGCCCTCCGGCGTGCCGTCGTTGAGGTTGACGTGGGTGAGCTGGACGCGGCCGAACTCGCGGGTGACCACAACCGGGGCAATGCGGCGCTCCGCCCAGTAGCGCAGGTCGTCGTGATGCTCGTGGCGCTCGTCGGACTCCTGGGGCAGGATGGGGCCGATGGAGGTGAAGACTTGGCCAAAGCCGTGGTTCTGGGCGGTGATCTCCACAGCGCCGGTGAGCAGGTTCATGACCGGCTGGTTGCCGCCGCGGTGGCCGTACTTGAGCTTCTCGATCTTGGCGCCGATGGCGATGGAGAGCATCTGGTGGCCCAGGCAGATGCCGAAGATGGGCACCTTGGATTTGATGAGCTTGCGGACCTGGGTGTAGGTCTCCTCGACGGCCTCCGGGTCGCCGGGGCCGTTGGAGAGGAAGATGCCGTCTGGCTCCATGGCCAGGACCTCTTCTGACGGGGTGTCCCAGGGGACCACGTGAACCTCTGCGCCGTTGGTGCACAGTCCGCCCAGGATGCCGGTCTTGATACCGCAGTCGTAGGCCACGACCTTGTACTTCTTCTGGCAGTTGAAGGGGGGCAGTACGTAGGGCTTGGCGGTGCTCACCTGGGCGGCAAAGTTCTCGCCAACAAGGCTGGGCGCGGCGTCGAGGCGCTTGCGCAGGGCGTCGAGGTCGTCGACCTTGGTGGAGATGACGGACTTCATGGCGCCGTTTTCGCGGATGTGGCGCACCAGCTTGCGGGTGTCCACGCCTTCGATGGCGACGATGCCGTTCTCGCGCAGGAAGCCGGGCAGGTCCTTGGTGGAGCGGAAGTTACTGGGGCGCTCGCACATATCGCGGACCACAAAGCCGCGGCAGAAGAGCCCGCGCGACTGCATGTCCTCTGCGTTGACGCCGTAGTTGCCGATCTGGGGGTAGGTCATGGTGATGATCTGGCCCGCATAGGAGGGGTCGCTCAGCACCTCCTGGTAACCGGTGAGGCTGGTGTTGAAGCAGATCTCTCCAAAGGTCTCTCCCTCGGCTCCGCAGCAGTCGCCGCAGAACAGGGTGCCGTCTTCCAGCAGGAGCACGGCGGGCTTTCCCTTGTTGAGCATGGCAGTCCCCTCTCTACTCGAACACAGGTGCAAGACGATACAAAAAATGTGCCTGGGAGCCGCAGCCCCAGACACACGGGAGATTCAACTGGGCGCCAAAGGCGCATCGGGTCTCAAAGCGGCCCAAACCGCGGCGTGCAAACCGCTTGGCCGCAGCAGCAAGCGCTGTGCAGTTGTTCATGCGTATCACCAATCCCTTTTCGGCCTCTCTGGACCGTCTTAAAAGGTTTTCGTTGCGTTTGAACATGCTACCACTCAAAGGGCCCCCGGCAGCACCGTATGCTGCAAGGGGCGCAGGCTTCCCAGCAAGCGGAACGGCGCGCACCGCTGGGCCTTAGGGATGCAGCGGAAGCCTCACGGTGAAGGTGGTGACGCCGTTTTCGCTGGTGGCGTCGATGCTGCCCTTGTGGGCCGTGACGATCTCGCGTGCGATGGCAAGCCCCAAGCCGGCGCCGCCCTTGTCCGTGGAGCGGGCGCTCTCCTCGCGGTAGAACTTCTCGAAGATGCTCTGCAGGTGCGCCTGGGATATCTCCCGCCCACGGTTTGCAACGTCTATGACGACTTGGTCGGCCACCACCCGCGCGCTCAGGAGGATGGCAGTCCCCGCGTCGGCGTAGGCGACGGCGTTGCGCAGCACGTTGGTGAGGGCGCGCGCCAGTTTGTCCGGGTCGGCAAAGACCACGACGTCTGCGGGGGCGTCCACCTCCAAGCTCAGGTTGCGCTCGCGGGCGTTGGGGTAGAGCTCCTCGGCCAGCTGCTGCAAGAAGAGCCGCAGGTCCATGTTCTGCCGTTCCAGCGGGATGCTCTGGAGGTTGAAGCGCGTAATCTCAAAGAACTCCTCCACCAGGCTCTCCAAGCGCTCGGCCTTCTCGTATGCGATGCCCGCGTAGCGTGCCGCCGTCTGGGGGTCGAGGTTGGGGTTGTCGCGGAGTATGTCCAGGTAGCCCATGACGCTGGTGAGCGGGGTGCGGATGTCGTGGGCAAGGTAGGCGACCAGCTCGTTCTTGCGCTCCTCTGCCTCCTTGGCGCGGCTCTGGGCCTGCAGCTGCGAGCTGCGCATCTCGATGAGCTCGCTGCGGGTGATTGAGAGATCGTCGGGCAGCCTCACCGGGGCTCGGGGGTCTGCGAGCAGGGCGCTCACCGCCGCAGCGAGCTGGTCGAAGTAGCGTATGGACTTGTTGAGCGTGAGCAGCACGCAGATGAGCAGGCCCAGCAGGTAGAGCAGCGCGGCAAAGGGCAGCTTGAGGCTCTTGAAGAGGTTGTAGATGGTCAGGTCGCGCACGGCAAAGACCTCGGAACCCTGGGCGAGGCCCTCAGCCTGCGCAAAGGTCTCGTAGGGATTGCCGGCGTAGGTGCGCTCCGGCCCTTCGAGCGAGTCTATGGTGGTCTCGTTGGTCAAGGCCCCGGCGTCCACAGCGGTGCCTGACTTGTCGAGCTTCATGGCGTTGTCGCTCGTCTTGGAGCTGCCGTAGTCGCCCTGCACCACATACGACATGACCTGCCAGCGGTGATCGAGCTCGTCGAGGCGCCCTTGCTTTTCCAGGTCGGTCACAAAGCCCTTGTACTCGTCTGTGGTGTAGAAGGTCCACTCAGAGGTCTCGTCCGCGATGAAGGCCGCCAAGCGATCCACGCAGAGGTTCTGCACGAGCACGGCGCCCACGAGGAAGACAAGCGTGTAGACAACGGTGCTCAACATGAAGCGCTGCAGGAGCTTGCGCCTCATCACCTTGCCCTGGGCGCTGCGGCGCGGCATGGTCTACGACCCCTGGCCGGGAGGGGTGTTGATGCGGTAGCCCACACCCCACATGGTGACGATGTAGTCCTGCGAGCCGTCGACAGCGGCGAGCTTGGCGCGAAGGTGGCGGATGTGCACCATCACGGAGTTGCTGGAAGAGGCGATGTAGGGCTCCTCCCAGACGGTCTCGTACAGCTCCTTTGCGCTCACTGGTGCCCCGTTGGCGCGCACGAGCGTTGCGAGGATGTCGAACTCCTTGGGGGTGAGCTGCAGGGGCACGCCCAGCAGGCTCACATGATGGCTGTTCTCGTCTATCTCGATGCCGCAGGCAGAGAGGCCAGCTGGCCTGGGGGCTCCAGAGCCGTAGCTCGCGCGCCGCAGCATGGAGCGCACGCGGGCCACCAGCTCGCGGGGTTTGAAGGGCTTGGAGATGTAGTCGTCTGCGCCCATGGTGAGGCCCACGACCTTGTCGACCTCCTCGTCTTTTGCAGAGAGGAAGAAGATGGGGACCTGCGAGGCTGCACGCAGGCGTCGGCATACATCGAGCCCGTCGATGCCAGGCATCATGAGGTCTAAGATCACCAGGTCAAAGGACTGCTGCTTGAAGAGCTCCAGCGCATCTGCCCCGCTGTAGCAGGGTGTGGCGAGCATGCCCTCGCGCACGAGGAGCTCTGCGACGAGGTCCGCGATGGCCTTCTCGTCGTCAACAACCAGTATGTGGGGCGTCTGCGTCATGCGTTCCATTATAGGGAGCCGCGCCAGCAGCTACGAAGGCAGCGCTCGGCCTTAAGAAACATTAAGGAATCGTAAGTTCCGCAGCCATTCGCCTGCCTTGCTTATGGTTGGTGTTTCCAACAGCAAAACGTCCTTGTGGTTGGTGTTTCTCACGGAAACACCCGCCACAAGGACGCAAATGCATCCGAAACACCAACCAACATAACAAGCAACCGAGAGCGCCCCCTCAGCACAATGTCATTTCGACCAAGCGAGCGAAAGCGAGCGCGTGGAGAAATCTCGGGTGAAGCCAGGAGACCGAAGCTCAAGACACGGTCTTGCAGCTCAACCCGAGATTTCTCCACTCCGGCACTTCGTGCCTCCGGTCGAAATGACGGTTCGGGGCGGCGCGCTGCTGTGCCACTGCGGGTTAAGGCAGCGCGCGGGCTCCTGCTAGCTCAGGAGCTGGCGGGCGGCATCTTCGAGCTGGGCGGCAACCTGCTCGGAGGCTTCGCGTGTCAGCCCGTAGGCGAAGATGTAGGCCTTGATCTTGGGCTCGGTGCCGCTTGGCCTGATCATCAGCTTGCTGCCGCCCTGCAGCTGCAGCTCGATGACGTCTGCGCCGGGGAGCAGCTGCTCGGGCTCCCCCGCCACGGGATTGATCACGGGCATCGGGGCACCGCCCAGGTAGTCGACTACGTGCTCGACGGCAAATCCGGCAACCGCTGCCGGGGCCTGCGCCCGCAGACCTGCGGTGAGCTCTGCCATCTTGGCAGCACCCGCGGCGCCCGGGTAGCTCAGCGAGATGGTAACGTTCTTGTAGTAACCGTATTTGGCGTAGAGCTGCTCCGTAGCTGTGTAGAGGTCCAGCCCGCGGGCCTTGTAGCAGCGCGCCATCTGGCAGATCAGCATGCTGGCAACCACGGCGTCCTTGTCGCGCACGTGGGTGCCCGCCAGGTAGCCGTAGCTCTCCTCAAAGCCCAGAGCAAAGCGCTCCGGCTGGCCCGCCTGCTCCAACAGGGCGATCTGGCCGCCGATGTGCTTGAAACCGGTGAGCGTGCGGCGCAGCTGGAAGCCGTAGTCGCGCGCCAGGGCGTCTGTCATGGAGCTGGAGACGATGGTGCTCACGACAACGGCGCGAGAGAGGTCCTCGCCGCGCTCCGCGCGCATGCGGCACACGTAGTCTGTGAGCAGCACGCCCACCTCGTTGCCCGTGAGCAGGTGGTAGCTGCCGCCGTGGGGCACGGCGATGCCAACGCGGTCTGCGTCCGGGTCTGTTGCCAGCAGGAGGTCGGGGCGCACGCTCTCGCAGAGCTCCAAACCCTTGGCAAGCGCCTCGCGTATCTCTGGGTTGGGATAGGGGCAGGTGGGAAAGTCCCCGTTGGGCTGGGCCTGCTCTGGCACCGTCACAACGTCTGCAACCCCGATGCGCTCGAGCATGGTGCTCACGCACTCCAGGCCCGCGCCGTTCAAGGGGGTGTAGACAACGCTCAAGGGGCAGGCCTCGTCTTCCGGCGTGCTCAGCGACTGCTCCAGCACGGCGTCGACAAAGGCGTCGAGGGTCTCTTGGGTGATCCACTTGACCAGCCCGCTCTCAACGGCCTGGGCAAGCTCCATCTTCTTGATGCCGGAGAAAAAGTCCGTGCTGTCGATGGAGGCCTGTATGGCATCTGCCGCAGCAGAGGCGATCTGGCAGCCGTCCGGGCCATAGGCCTTGTAGCCGTTGTAGGCGGCGGGGTTGTGGCTGGCGGTGATGTTGATGCCGGCGCTGCAGCCCAGGTGGCGCACCGCAAAGCTCAGCGCAGGCGTGGGCACGGGGCGCGTGTATACGTAGGCGGTGACGCCGTTTGCCGCCAAAACCCCGGCTGCGGTGCGCACGAAGAGGTCACCGCAGTTGCGCGAGTCGCGGGCGATGGCCACGCTGGGGGAGCTGAAGGTGGCGTTGAGGTAATCGGCCAGACCCTGGGTGGCCTTGCCCACAGTGTAGACGTTCATGCGGTTGGGGCCGGCGCCCAGTATGCCGCGCAGGCCGGCGGTGCCAAAGCTCAGCTCGCAGCGGAAGGCGTCGAGGATGGCCTCCTCGTCGCCTGCCAGGGCCTCCAGCTGCCCGGCAGGCAGCTCTGCGGCCTCGCTGCACCAGCGCTGGTATTCCTGCATGACGTCCATTGTCTCCTCCTGTGGTTAGTCGCCTGGATGATGTATGCGGGTTCGGCAGCTAGATGCCTGCCAGCTCGTCGAGCTCCTCGTTGCTCTTGCCGATGTGCGCGTAGGCCTGCGCGTCCTTGCCGGTGGCAAAGGGCGCAAAGCTCGGCAGCACGGGCGCGGGGATGCGCAGCTTGAGGTAGGTGCCGTCTTCGCGGTATTCCTCGTGCTCCACGTGAGCGCGCTCATGGGCCAGCTGTACAAAGCGCCCCTGGGTGTAGGGGATGAGCACCTCGACCAGCGGGTCGCGCAGCAGCACGGCCTGGGTGATGCGCTCCAGCAGCGCCTGCGTCCCCTCCCCCGTCGCCGCAGAGACGAAGGCAGCCTCTGGCTCGAGCTGCGCCAGATGGGAGAGCTCGCCTTCCCCGCAGAGGTCGATCTTGTTGTAGACGAGCACCGTCTCGATCTTCTCCGCCTCGATCTGGCCCAGGACCTCGCGCACGGCCTTGATCTGCTTGTCGCGCTGGGGGGAGCTTGTGTCCACCACCAGCAATATGAGGTCTGCCTCGCGTATCTCCTCGAGCGTGGAGTGGAAGGACTCGACGAGCGAGGTGGGGAGCTTTTGGATGAAGCCGACCGTGTCTGTGAGGGTGACGCAGGGGCCAGCGTCGAGCTCGAGCCGGCGCGTGGTGGAATCGAGCGTGGCAAAGAGCTTGTCGTAGGCGAGCACGTCCGCGCCGGTGAGGCGGTTCATCAGGCTGGACTTGCCGGCGTTGGTGTAGCCGGCCAGCGCGATGCGGAAGATGCTGCCGTCCTTGCGGCTCTTGCGCTGTGTGGCGCGGCTCTGGGCAACGTCCTTGAGCTCGCTGCGGATGCGGCTGATGCGCTTGCGCACCAGGCGGCGGTCCACCTCGAGCTGGCTTTCTCCCTCTCCAAAGCGGCTGCCCACGCCGCCACCCATGCGGTTGGATGCCAGGTGGCTCCACATGCCGCGCAGGCGCGGGTAGAGGTACTGGTTCTGCGCCAAGCGCACCTGGAGGCGGCCCTCCTTGGTGGTGGCGTGCAGGGCGAAGATGTCCAGGATGAGCGCCGTGCGGTCGATGACCTTGACGGGTTTGCCAACGAGCTTTTCCAGGTTAGCCTGCTGGCTGGGCGTGAGCTCGTCGTCGAAGACGACCAGGTTTGCCTCCAGGTGCTCCACCAGGGAGGCGAGCTCGTCTGCCTTGCCGGGTCCGATGAAGGTGCGCGGGTTGGGGGCCTCCATGCGCTGGCTGATGCTGCCCACAACCGTGGCGCCGGCTGTGTTCACCAGGCGCTCGAGCTCTGCGAGCGACTCCTCCAGCGGCCAGACGAGGTCACCGCGGTCGATGCCCACGAGCACCGCGCGCTCGGGCTGCTCCTCAGTCGACTCGACTTCAAACTGACGGTATGCCACTAGGCCTCACCGCCCGTGGCCCCATGGTTGGCAACGACCACAGAGGACTCGTCGACCTGTATGACAGAAGGGCCCTCTGCCTGCTCTGCCACGGACTGGCCAAGCTCTGCCATAGACGCCATGGCAAGGGCCTGCGGGTCTGCGGGGGACGTGCCGTCTATGGCAGCCTGGGCACTGGAGCCTGCCAGGTAGGCTATCACCATGGCATAGAGACTTGCAGCGGTGCCCGCAAGACCCGCCAACGCGAAGATGATGATGGCCGCCCCTGTGCTGATGCCGCCCTTGCCTGATGCCATGTAGCTCAAGCCCCTTTCACGCGAATAGCTGTTCTGGCCTTCGATTCTAGCAGGGCAAGGCACCAGAAGCCCCAGAGCAGCCCAGACCTTGCGCAATCTACACGGGCAGAGCGCTTGGGCTTGAAAGCCCCAAGCTGCGGGCGAGGAGCGGGCAGGGTGCGTGATGCGGAGCGGCTAAGCCCTCTGACTTCTACAGCCGCCGCAAGCGGCGCCATATAGGACGGCGGTGGAGGCGCAGGCGCTTTAGCGCCAAAGCCGGAGCGGGTTCAAAATGTTGCCGGCGCGGGTTACAGCTCGAGGGTACCGGTGAAGTACTGGGCGGCGGGGCCGGTCATGTAGACGTGGTTGTCGTCTTCGCTCCAGCGGATGTGCAGGGTGCCTCCCAGGAGCTTGAGGTCGACCTCGCGGCCAGCCAGGCCGTTGAGGTTGGCCGCCACCGCGGTGGCGCAGGCACCCGTGCCGCAGGCCAGGGTCTCGCCGCAGCCGCGCTCCCACACGCGCATGGTGATGGCGCTCCCGTCAACGTGGGCGAACTCGACGTTGGTCTTCTCAGGGAACTCCGGCGCGCACTCCACCTGGGGTCCCACGACCTCCAGGGGGAAGCTGAGCGGGTCGCTCACAAAGGTGATGGCATGGGGATTGCCCATGGAGACGGCGGTGAACTCGTAAGTGCCGGCGTGCACGGTGACGGGCTGGCTCACGGCAGCCTCAAAGCCGCTGCTTGCGGGCAGGGCGGTGGGCACGGTTGCGGGCTCGAGTATGGGCTCGCCCATGTCCACGGTGGCGGTGGCCAGCTTGCCCTGCCCGTCCAGGGAAAACTGGATGGGCTTGGGGCCGGCCAGGGTATCTGCCACAAAGGCACCGCTTGCAGGGTCCACGATACCGCGGTCAACCAGGAACTTGGCAAAGCAGCGCACCCCGTTGCCACACATCTGGGCCTTGGTGCCGTCTGAGTTGTAGTAGTCCATGTAGGCGGCGCATTCCGGGCGCGGCGAGGGCTTGACCAGGATGACGCCGTCCCCGCCCACGCCAAAGTGGCGGTCGCAGATCTGGGCTACCTGCTCGGGGCTCAGGCTGATGCGGTCCTCGAGGTCGTCGACCATGATGAAGTCGTTGCCTGCGCCGTTGAGCTTTGCAAAGTCGAGCTGCATGGGTGCTCCTCCTCGTCGTTGATGCGAATGCGCGAGATGACGGTCATCCTCGCACAGGGTTGTTGCAAGTGTATTTCACAGCCTCGCTGTTGCGGCGATGAGCGCAAGGCTTTCGTCAAGCAGCTCGCCAAGGGGCTTGTCCTGCGCGCGCAGCCCCAGCAGCCCGGGCTCTCCGCGCAGCCAGCTGCGCTGGCGCTTGGAGTAGCGGCGGGTGGACTGCTTGATCTGCTCGACCGCCTCCTCCATGCTGCACTCGCCGTCCAGTGCGGCGACGATTTCCTTGTAGCCGATGGCCGCCGGCGCCGTGAGGCCCTCGCGCAGGCCGCGCGCCAGCAGCCCCTGCACCTCGGCCACCAGCCCCTGCTCCATCATGGCGTCAACGCGGCGGTCGATGCGCTCGTAGAGCCGCGGGGTGTCCCACTCCAGCCCGATTTTGATGCTGGGGATGGCCTCCCCTATCCCCTTGAAGGCCTCCTTGCGCACGGCATAGCTCTCCCCTGCCTCGTGCATCTCCAGGGCGCGCACCACGCGCACCGTGTTGTTGGGGTGGATGACGGCGGCGCTCTGGGGGTCGAGCATGCGCAGGTGCTCCCAGATGCCCTGGGCGCCCAGCTCCTGCGCCAAGGCGTTGAGGCGCTCGCGGACGGGGTTTTCCTCCTGCTCCCCGGGGGCAAAGTCCATCTGGTTCAAGCAGGCGCGCACGTAGAAGAAGGTGCCCCCGCAGAGCACGGGCACATGGCCGCGCTCGCGGATCTGCTGGATGGCCGCCCGGCTGTCGCGCTGGAAGAGCGCGGCGCTGTAGGGCTCGCCCGGCTCCAGGATGTCGATGCAGTGGTAGGGCACCGGGCGCTCGGCTGCGGGCGTCTTGGCCGTGCCGATGTCCATGCCGCGGTATACCTGCATGCTGTCTGCAGAGATGACCTCTCCGCCCAGCTCCAGCGCCAGGGCGTCTGCCAGGGCAGACTTGCCGCTGGCCGTGCAGCCCATGACGGCGATGACAGGCAGCTCCTGCAGGCGGTGCGCGCTAGAGGACAACGCTGCCCCTCAGGTACCAGGTCTTGGCCTCTTCCACCTTGACGTTCACAAAGCCGCCCAGCAGCTGCTCGAGGCTCATGCCCTCAGGCACGGGTGCGTGAACAGTCTGGTTCTTGGGGCTCTTGCCGCTCAGCATGCCCGGGTCGCGCTTGCTGGGGCCCTCCACCAGCACGGGCACCACGGCGCCCAGCTCCTTCTGGTTCTGCTCGTAAGCGCTGGCCTGCACCAGCTCCACCAGGCGGACAAAGCGCTCCTGAATGAGCTCGCGCGGGGTATCGTCCTCCATCTTGGCAGCAGGCGTCCCCTCCCTCTTGCTGTAGATGAAGGTGAAGACCTGGCCGTAGCCCACCTCCCTGACAAGATCGTAGGTAGCTTGGAAGTCCTCTTCGGTTTCTCCCGGAAAGCCCACGATGATGTCCGTCGAAAGCGAGATGTTGGGGATGGCACGGCGCAGGTCTGCCACCAGCTGGCGGTAGCGCGCGGTGTCGTACACCCGGTTCATGGCCTTGAGGATGTGGTCACTGCCGCTTTGGAGCGGCAGATGCAGCTGCGGCATGATATTGGAGTGCGCCGCCATGGCCTCGATGGTCTGGGGCAGCAGGTCCTTGGGGTGGCTCGTCACAAAGCGCACGCGCGGGATGCCGCTTTCGCCCGCCATATGCAGGACCTCCGCAAAACGGGGCTCGCCGTAGAGGTCGCGGCCGTAGCTGTTGACGTTTTGGCCCAGGAGGGTGACCTCCTTCACGCCCTGCTGCGCCAGGCGCTGCAGCTCGTCTTGGATGTCCTCGAGCGGACGGCTCGTCTCTCGGCCGCGGACATAGGGCACGATGCAGTAGGTGCAGAAGTTGTTGCAGCCCGTCATGATGGGCACCCAGGCGCTCCACTGACGGGCGCGCGTGGCGGGCAGGTCGCTGGAGAAGCCGTCGTTTGCCTCGATGGTCTCCACCACGGGCTTGCCGCTCTCCAGGCGCTGCTCCAGCAGGGCCACCAGGTGCCCCAGGTTGTGCGTCCCAAAGACGATGTCAACATGGGACAGCGACTCGCGCAGCTTCTCCCCGTCGCGCTGGCCGATGCAGCCGCCCACGCATACCAGGCGCGGCTGGCCGCTGTGGGCAGGCGGGATGTTCTTGAGGCTGGCAACCTGGCCCATGAGGCGCACATCCGCGGCCTCTCGCACGCAGCAGGTGATGAAGACGACGATGTCTGCGTCTTCGATGGTGTCCACCATCATGCAGCCCTGGGCGTCGAGCATGCCGGCCACGCGCTCGCCGTCGTTCTCGTTCATCTGGCAGCCAAAGACCTTGAGGCAGTAGGTCATGCCCCCCAGCATGTTCTTGTGATCCATGAGCCCCCCTTACGCGCGGTGCGCGGCGCCGGCAGATGTCACAGAGGAGACAACCGACTGCAGCTCGTCTGGGGAGAGGGTGCCGCCCTCGACCAGGTGGGGGTCGACGTTGAAGCGGATGGCGGTGCGGACCTCGCCGTTGATGGCGATCTCTGCGAACGAAGGCGTGCAGCTCACGTCAACGCCCGTGGGGATGAGGTAGCCGCGCGCGATGGCGATGGCCTTGACGGCCTGGTTCACGGCGCCGGCACCAACAGACTGTATGCGAACGGGGTTGCCGTCCTTGATGAGGCCGGCGATGGCACCTGCCACAGAGGCAGGGGAAGACTTGCTGGAGACTTTGAGAAAATCCATATGAGCGTATCCCATGTTGCGTTTGAAATGCGTTTGTAAGCGCGTTTGCACAGATGGATTCAGTATACCCGTACTCCAGCCGCTGCGAGCGGTGTATGTCTCGAGCTTGCGAACATGCGAGGGGCGAGGGGCCCGGTGCGTGCACATGCAGGTTAACGGCTGCGAGGGCGGGGCGCGGGCGAGCACTGCGGAGCAGAGCCCGAACGCAGGCGCCGCGGGAGCGCCGCTTGCGTCTGCGCAGACAGAGCGTGAGGGGCGCGGCGTATGCGATGCGCAGCGGCTAAGCCAGCATTCCGGATCAGCCGCCGAAGGCGGCGCCATATAGATGGCGGTGGAGGCGCACGAGCGCCGCCAGGCGCGAGCAGCCGGAGCGCCCGGAGCATCGCATGCGCCGCGCCCCTCACGCGGGCAGGTTCCGCCCCCTAGCCGTGCATCTGGATCTTGGGGTAGAGCGTGCTCATGGGGATGCGGCGGCGCCTGTGGGCAAGCAACGTGGTGAAGAACAGGAAGGCCACGGTGAAGCCCGCCAGCACCACGGCGCTCACGGTCATGTAGCTGGCGTCCAGGCCGCACATCGCCATGCGGAAGCCCTGCACCACGTAGGTCATGGGCAGCAGCGGGTTGAGCGCGTTGAAGACGGGCAGCTCGCTTTCGATGGGGAAGGTGCCCGCCGCCGTGCACAGCTGCAGCATGAGCAGCACCACCAGCACCACCAGGCCCGACGTCCCCATAGCCGCGCGCACGAACTGCGCGATCGCCATGAAGCAACACGCCGTGAGCAGGCCGAAGAGGTAGAACTGCAGCGGGAAGTTCACGTTGAGCTTGAGCCCGAACTGAATGAAGGCCAACAGCACCAGCACCTGCAGGAAGGCAATGGAGACCATGGGGATGTAGCTGGAGATGACGGCAGAAACGCTGCTGGCGCGGCTCATGAGCAGGCGGTTGTTCATGGAGCGGATGAGGAAGGTGATCATGAGGCAGCCGACCCACATGCCCAGCCCGATGAAGTACGGGGCAAAGCCGGTGCCGTAGTTGGCTACCTGGGTGATGTTCTCGCCCGTGCCGGACTCGCCGTTGGCGATGACGGGCTGAGCCATCATCTGCGCCTTGGCGTCCTTGCCCTGGGTGCTCTCATCCATGTCCTCCTGGCCGTCTTCCAGGCCGTCGGCAAGCTCTGTTGCGCCTTCGATGGCCGTGCCGATGCCCGTGCTCAGCTCGCGTGCGCCGCTCTCTGCGGTGCCCAGGTTGTAGGTGATCTTGCGCGAGCCGTTCGCAGCCGTGGTGACGCCCTCAGCAAGGGCACCTGCACCGTCGGCGATCTGCTGGCTGCCCTCGCTCAGGGCCGCAGAGCCCTCGACGGCGCTGTCAAGGCCGCCTGCAAGCGCACCCGCGCCGGCCTGGAGCTGGCTTGCACCCTGAGCCACGGACTGAGCGCCCGCCACGAGGCTGGGCTGGCCGTTGGCGCCGATGTTGACCGCAACGTTGAGCTGCTCGATGGCCTCGACGAGTTGCTGGCTCATGGTGCTGCTCGCATAGCTGCCCATGTTGGCCACACCGCTCAGGTAGCCGCTACACGTGCCGGCAGCCTGGCTGTAAGCGCTGGCGGCAGAGGTGAGCACGCTCTGCGCCTCTGTCAGCGTGTTCATGGCGCCGCTGTACGCGGCAAAGTCAGTGAGGAATGCGGCAGACTTGGAGAGCAGCGCCGGGACGTTCTCGACCTTGACGGCACCGCCCTCCCCCGTCACGGCAGCCACGGCTGCCTGGAAGGCCTGGGAGGAAGAGGCCACGACGGCGCCCTTCTCCTGCGCGGCAGCCGCAGCCTTCTGGGCCGCAGCGCCCGCCTCCTGGTAGCTCACTGCTGCAGCCGCCAGGTTGGCGATGTCCGTGCAGAGCTCGTCGCCCACCTGCGGGGCGGCCTGCGCAACAGCAGCCGCATGGGTAGAGGCGGCGCTGAGGTCGCCCTTCTGGAGGTCTGCGGCAACCTGCTTTAAGCCCTGCTCGAGCTGAGTTGCGCCGGTCTGGCTGGAGCTGGGTGCACCCACGGCGGCGGCGAGCTGCGCCAGGGCGTCTCCCACCTGCTTCAGGCCGTCTCCCAGCCCGCTCGCACCCGCGCTCAGGCTGCCAGCGCCCGCCTGGAGCTGCTGCGCTCCGCTTTGCGCACCAGCCAGGCCGTCGCTGAGCTGCTGGGCGCCCTCGGCGGCATCAGCTGCGCCGGATTGCAGGTCCTGTGCACCTTCCGCGGCGCTGTCGAGGCCCTCGCTCAGGCTGGCAGAGCCCTCCTGGAGCTTGCCCAAGCCGTTGGCAAGGCTCGCGGCACCGTCCTGGGCGTCCTGGAGGCCGTTGGCAAGCTCGCGCGAGCCATCGACTGCGCTGGTCAGCCCGTCGGATGCGTCCTCGATGGAGAGGAAGATCGTGTCGAGGTACTCCTCAGAGATCTTCTGGTTGAGCTCGGCCTTGATCTTGGTGACCATGGAGCTGCCCACCGTCTGGGCGATGAGGTTGGTGGAGGGGTTGAAGTAGACCTTGAGCTCGGCCTGCTGGGGGTTCTTGGAGTCTGCGTCCGCGATGGTCTGGGAGAAGTTCTCCGGGATCACCAGCTCCATGTAGTAGCTGGCATCGCGCAAGCCCTGGTCTGCATCCTCCAAAGAAACGAACTTCCAGTCGTAGCCAGATGCCTCGCCCTCCTTGGCGTCCTCGTTGTTCTGGATGAGCTCGTCGCAGAGCTCCTGGCCCAGGTTGCGCTCCTCACCGTCGATCACCGCACCCTGGTCCATGTTGACGACAGCCGCCGGCACGTTGGCCAAGCTGCCGTAGGGGTCCAGGAACGCCAGCAGGAAGAGGCCGGCGTAGATGAGCGGGATGAGCGCCACAGTGCAGATGGAGAACATCAGCCAGCCGCTGGCGCGGAAGTTCTTGAATTCGAGCAGGGCGGACCTCAGGCCGACGAAGGGGTTTCTCATGCCAGGGCCTCCTGTTCCTGCACCTCTGCCTGGATGGGGGAAGGTTGCTGCTCGTCAAGCAGCTCAACGCCGTTGGCATTCCCGCACACAGGGCAGGCAAGGGCGTCTCCCCGCGCTGCCAGCACAGCCTGGCGCTGTTCTTCGGCCTCTTGGGAGCAGACGACCACGGCATCCGCGTAGCGGGCAACCTCGTACTCGTTCATCCCCACCATAATCGTGGTGCCCTTGGCCCCTGTGAGCTCCTTGAGCGCCTTCATGAGGCGGATGCTCTGGTGCTGGGTGAGGCCGCTCTGTATGTCGTCGACCATGAGGAGCTGCGGGTCTCCCGCAAAGGCCAGGGCGATGTCGAAGCGCTTGCGGTCGTAGCTGTCCAGGTCCCTGAAGCGCCTGCCGGAAAGCTCTGCCAGGTTCCAGTGCTCCAGGTACTCCGCCACCTTGGCCCTGCGGCCGGACTTGCCAACCACCTGCAGCTCTGCGGCCAGGATGTCCTCTATGCGGGAGTTCTCTGTGATGTCGTTTGCGCGCGCAACCAGGGTGATGTTGGAGACAGCGCGCACCTTGTTGTGCTGTTTGCGCAGGTCAAAGCCCGCAACCGTTGCCGAGCCCTGCATGAAGCGCATGCGCGCCGCCAGCGTGAGCATGAGGCAGGTCTTGCCGCAGCCCTCGCTGCCGAAGAGGGCCACCAGCTGCTGGCGCCCCACGCTGAGGTTGACATCGCGATACACCGGGCCAGACGGAGTCTGCAAACCCAAACCGCGCACCTGTATGAACTCGGTGCTGTTCTGTTCCATGAGGACCTTCTTCGCACAGGCGGCTGCCAGCGCATGCAGCGGCCGCGTGATCTTGTCACGTACTGATTACATACACCATAAAGAGGGGTGCAGAGTCAATCAATAACGGAAAGGCAACATCCATACAACTGTATGGAATAGCGGCTAGCCCAAGAGCTCGGCGACGCGGTCGAGTATCTGCGCGGCAAGCTGGCGCTTTGAGAGCAGGGGGAGCTCCTCTTCTCCCTGGGGGCTCACCAGCCAGACGCGGTTGTCCCGCGTGCCAAAGCCCACGCCGCTGCTGACGTCGTTTGCCACGCAGAGGTCGGCGTTCTTGCGCTGGAGCTTGCCGCGGGCGGCCTCCAGGGGGTTGCCCGTCTCTGCAGCGTAGACCACCTGCACCTGGCCGGGGCGCTTGCCAGCACCCAGGGTGGCGGCGATGTCCGGGTTGGGGACGAAGCGCACGCACTGCTCCCCCATCCCGCCGTCCTCCTTGCCGCTCTTGATCTTGACGGGGCTGTACTCGGCGGGGCGCCAGTCGCTCACCGCGGCGGAGAAGAGGGCAGCGTCGCAGCTGGCGTAGTGCTCCTGGCAGGCCTCGAGCATCTCAAGCGCCGTCTGCACGCGCACAACCTCGACGCCGGCCGGGTCTGCCAGCGCGACCGGCCCGGTGACGAGCGTTACCTGGGCCCCGCGGGCTGCCGCCTCTGCTGCCAGGGCAAAGCCGCTGGCGCCGCTGGAGGGGTTGGAGATGAAGCGCACCGGGTCGAGCGGCTCGCGCGTGGGGCCTGCGGTGACCAGCACGCGCCTGCCGGCCAGGCTGCTGCAGCGGGACAGCTCCTCGAGCACGGCAGCCACGATGACGTCGGGCTCCTCCATACGACCCTTGCCCTCGGTTCCGCAAGCCAAGTGCCCGCTGGCCGGGCTCACGATGCGCGCGCCACGGGCCTCCAGCACCGCGATGTTGTCCTGGGTGACCGGGGACGCCCACATGCCGTCGTTCATAGCCGGAGCGATCACCAGCGGTGCGCTGGTAGCCAGGGCAGTGGTGGTGAGCAGGTCGTCTGCCGTGCCGTTGGCGATCTTGGAGCAGACGTTTGCCGTGGCCGGGGCGATGCAGAAGAGGTCGGCCTCGTGCGCCAGCGAAATGTGGTGGATGGGGGCACCGGGCTCGTCGAAGAGCCCCACGGCCACCTCCTCGTTGGTGAGGGCGCGGAAGGTGGTGGGTCCCACAAAGTGCGTGGCGTGCTTGGTCATGACAACCTTGACGCGCACGCCCGCCTTCTGCAGGCCGCGGACGATATAGCAGGCCTTGTAGGCGGCGATGCAGCCGGTGATACCCAGCAGAACGGTCTTCATAGCCATGCGGGCTCCTTCAGGTCGGGGCAGGTCTAGTCGATACGGGCCACGAAGATGCGGTGGCAGCTGGGGCACTCGGTGACCGGCTCTCCGGACTTGAGCTTGGCAAGGGCGCCGGTCTGGAACTCAACATGGCATGCGCTGCAATGCCCCTCTTCCAGGTAGGCGACGCCAATGCCGCCCTTCTCTGCTTTGACCTTCTCATAGCGGCTCTGGAGAGCAGCCGGCAGCTCCTGGAGCAGGCGGTCCACCTGGTTTTGCAGGGCTTCCATGCGGGCCTTGACCTCGCCGCCCTTGGCCTTGAAGTCCTCTGTGAGGTGGTGTTCCTTGTGGTCCAGCTTCTCCAGCATGTCCATCACCTGAGCACCCAGGTTGTCGATCTTGATCTGGCGCTCCAGCAGCTGGTCAGTCTCCTCGTTGATGGTCTGCTCGCGCTTGACCAGACCCTCCATGTCGCGCGTGACCTTGGTGACAACGCGGTGGTCGGTGGTGTGGTCCAGGGTGCTCTGCAGCTCTGCCAGCTTGGCGAGCAGCTTGGTCTCCTCGTCCTCAAAGCGCGCGATCTTCTCTGCCACCTCGTCGGCCAGCTCGACCACCTGGTCTTGCTTGGCCTTGAGCTCGCGCCGCTTGGCGCGGCACTCCACGATCTGCGCGGCCTCGGGGATCTGGTCGAGCTCCTTCTTGGTGCGGATGAGCTCGCGCTCCTTGAGCGCCAGCTGGTACAGGGTCTGCGTCTGGGTCATGTGCTACCTCTCAAGCGTCTGCGGAGTCCACCAGTTGCCAGCCGAGCACTGCAGCATATGGATGCTCTGCTCGGCAACGCCCGCCCCGGCAAGCGCCTGGGCGAGCACGCGCTGCAGGGGCAGCTCGCTCACGTCGTGCCCCAGGTCGATCACAGCCAGGTGGGGCTGTGCATCTGCGCAGAAATGATAGCGCGTCTCCCCCACCATGGCGCAGTCGATACCCTGAGCCACGCAGATGTCGTAGACCTCCTGCTCCCCCCAGCTGCCGTTGAGGAAGGCCAGGCGCCGCACGGTGCGCTGCGGGTCTCCCCACACGCGCGGGCTGCCGCCAAAGGCCTCCAGTGCTCGCTGGGCCGCCTGGGCCAGGGTACTGCCCTGCGCCAGAACGAAGACGGCCCCAAAGCCCGTGCCCTGGGCGCTGCGCTTGGGGTCCATGTACTGCTCGAAGCAACCCTCGCAGCTCCAGCCGAGCAGCTGCGTGAAGGCCTCGCGCGCCTGGAGTGAGCGGTCTGCGTTGGTGTGCATGGCGATGAGGGCAACGCCTCGGCTCGCCGCCTCCCACACGAGCCGCCCGGGCCCGCTTGCCGCGGCGTCACCCTGCGGGGCAAAGCAGCTGGGGCCGCCCTTGATGAAGGCGGGGTGATGGGTCAGCAGCACGTTGCAGCCCGCCTCTGCCGCAGCGATCACCGCAGCCGGCGTCATGTCGAGGTTGACGGCCACGCCGCGCACCAGGGCGCTGCGGTCGCCCGCGGCAAGGCCGGGGTGGTCCCAGCCCTCCGCGTCGCTGGCCGGGAACGCCCTGAAGAGGGCCTCTTCCAGCTGGCCAACCGTGAGTTCTGTCATCGCATGCTCTCCTCTCTGCCAGCGCACGGGCCGGCTGCGTTGCTGCTACTTGAGCTCAAAGCGCTGCCAGCGGCCGCTCTGGGCGGTGCCGGGCAGCGGGGCCGTTACAAAGCGATAGCCTGCGTTGAACATAAGGCGGTAAGCCTCCTGAACGCCGCGCCCGATCTGCCCGGGGCGGTGCGCGTCGCAGCCCACGGTGCATGGCACCCCCGCTTGGAAGAAGCTGCGCAGGATGGACGCAGCGGGGTACTGCTCCTGGGCGCCCTTGTACCAGCCGGCTGTGTTGACCTCGACGATCAGCTCGCGCGTGGCAGCCAGTTGGGCGATGTCTGCAAAGGCGTCCTCCACGCCGAAGGAGGGGCGCCGTCCAAAGACCTTGGGGAGGTCGGGGTGGCCCAGGCACTGTATGGGAGCCCCGGAGCGCACGAGCTCCTCGAGCGTGTTGAGGTAGAGCTCCCACACCCCGTCTGTCCCCAGCTCGTCCCACAGGCGCATGTCGTCCTCGTTGTCCAGGGGCAAGCCCTTGAGGAAGTGTATGGAGCCGATCACGTAGTCGTAGGGGGCGCAGAGCTCCTGCAGCTCCGCGCTGCGGCCGGGCAGCCAGTCCGCCTCGATGCCGGCCACAAGCTGCAGGTCCGGCCTGCGCTGCGAGAGGTAGGCCTGCAGGCGGCGCAGCTGCTCCAGGTAGGACCGGGCGTCTTGGGGGGACATGCTGTCGCCGCGCTGGGGGTCCAGCTTCTCTGGCAGGGTGAGGTGTTCGGTTTGAGCGTAGACGGCAAGCCCCAGATCGCAGGCGCGGGCCACCGCCTGGGCGATGTCACCTTCTCCGTGGCCTGAATAGGCGGTGTGACTGTGGCAGTCGATGAGTTCCATAACGCTCCTTCGAGGTGCGGATGCGGGCGCGATGCGGCGTGCCGGGCGTTCCTCAGCGCAGGGCCTGCGGCAGCACGTCGAGCAGGTAGTCGATGTCGGCCGCGGTGGTGGCAGCGCCAAAGCTCAGGCGCAGGGATCCATAGGCACGCTGCTTGGGGATGCCGATGGCCGTGAGCACGGGGCTCGGGTCCAAGCTGCCGGTTGAGCAGGCGCTGCCGCTGCTGGCGGCCACACCCAGCGCGTCCAGGCGCTGGACCAGTGTCTCCCCCTCCAGACCGTCTGCGATGAGGCTCAGGGTGTGGGGCACGCAAGCGGAGTCGTCTGCAAGCGTGGGTTCCAGGCGGTGGCGGGCCTCAAGCGCACCCACGCCCTCCACAAGCTGCGCGCGCAGGGCAGCCGCGTGCTCCCAGCATGCTGCGCGCTCGGCCACCGCGTACTCGACGGCAGCAGCCATGGCGCAGGCCCCCATGACGTTGGAGGTGCCGCTGCGCAGGCCGCTTTCCTGGCCGCCGCCAAAGAGGAGCGGCTGCACGCGCGTGCCACGGCGCAGGTAGACAAAGCCCGCCCCCTTGAGAGCGCCCAGCTTGTGGGCAGAGAACGCGGCGGCATCCACCCCGCTTTCCTCCAGGCTCAGCTCGACCTTGCCCAGAGCCTGCACGCAGTCTGTGAAGAAGAGGGCGCCCAACTGATGGGCCGTTGCGGCAAGCTCGCGCACGGGCTGGATGGTGCCCAGCTCGTTGTTCACCGCCATGACCGCCACCAGGGCAAGCCGTCCGCCCTGGGCCAGCGCCTTTGAAGCGGCCTCTTCCAGAGCCTGGGGCGTCACCACGCCGCAGCGGTTGGCGGGCACGCTGTGCACCCGGTAGCCCTGGCGCTTGAGGCTTGCTGCGGCATCGGCCACGGCATGGTGCTCGATGGCGCTCACGATGACATGGCAGTCCTGGGGCTTGGCGTTTGCAGGCATCAGGCCGCGCACGGCCATGTTGTCGCCTTCCGTCCCGCCGCTGGTGAACACGATCTCTGCAGGCTGGCGTGCGCCAACAGCGCGCGCTATGCGCTTGCGGGCGTCTTCGAGCTGGCTGCGGGCCTCGCGCCCCTCCGCGTAGAGGGAGTTGGCGTTGGCCCAGCTGCAGCCGGCGATCACCTGGTGCAGGCGCGGATCGAAGGGCGCGGTTGCCGCGTAGTCCAGGTAGACCCTGCGCTCGGCTGCCTCCCCCTGCTGCATGACGGGCATGGCTACTCCACCGTGCCCGCTGCCCTGATGGCAGCGATGGCGGCGGCGCGGTCCTCGTGTTTGAAGACAGCGCTGCCCGCAACGAGCATGTTCGCGCCCGCGGCGGTCACCAGCGGGGCGGTGCGGGGGTCGATCCCGCCGTCGACCTCGATCAGCGGCTCCACGCCCAGCTCCTGGCAGCGCGCCTTCACCTGGGCCACTTTGCCAGCGCTTGCGGGGATGTAGCTCTGGCCGCCAAAGCCGGGGTGGACGCTCATCACCAGGACCAAGTCGAGCTCGCGCAGGACCTCGTCCTCGATGCGCTCGACTGCGGTCTCTGGGTTGATGGCCATGCCGGCCTTTGCGCCGTGCTCGTGGATGCGGCGGATGATGGCGAGGGCGTCTTGCGCACCCCAGACGGCCTCGCGGTGGAAGACCACCATGTCCGCCCCGGCGTCCAGGTACCACTGCACCTGCGCGCCCGGGTTAGAGATCATGAGGTGCACGTCCAGCGGGGTGCTCGTGACCTTCTTGAGCGCCTTGACGTGGTTGGGGCCTATGGTCAGGTTGGGGACGAAGTGGCCGTCCATGACGTCGACGTGCACCCAGTCGGCGCCCCCGGCGCTGATCTGGCGGACGTCTTCGCCCAGGGCAGAGAAGTCGGCGCTGAGGATGGACGGTGCGATGAGGGGGGCGGTCATGGGTGGCTCCTTTTTCGTGGAACGTAACGTGCTGCGCACTGGAGCGCAACGGCGGCTCGGTCAGGCGGGGTGCGCTCCCCTAGGCCCGGTTGCCGCCGTGCTCGGCGCCCTTCTCCTTGGGCGACTTTCCCAGGGAGAAAGTGGGCTCCTCATGCGCGATGAGGCGCTTGATGTTGGCGCGGTGGGCAAAGACCACCACTGCAGAGATGGCGGCGGCAAAGCCGATGGCGGGCACAGAGCCCCAGTGGAAGATGCAGGCCCACACGGTGACGCTGCAGGCGGCGGCGATGCTGCCAACGCTCACGATGCGGCTTGCCACGGCAAAGACGATGAACACTGCAAGGATGCCCAGCGCGATGCCCGGGGACGCCACCAGCAGGGTGCCGAAGCCGGTGGAGATGCCCTTGCCGCCCTTGAAGCCCAGCCAGGGGCTGTAGATGTGGCCGGCAACCCCAAAGAACACCGCGCCCATGAGCAGGGCATCTGCCTCCCAGCCCGCAAAGCCGCCCAGATGGGCGATCAGGCGCGCGATGCCCACTGCAACGGCGCCCTTGAGCATGTCTGCCAGCAGCACGGCCACGCCGCCCTTGGCCCCCAGCATGCGGTTGGAGTTGGTGGCGCCGATGGAGCCGGAGCCGCCGCTGCGCGGGTCGACGCCAAAGAACAGGCGACCGATGACCACGCCGCTGGGGATGGAGCCCAGCAAGAAGGCCAACACATAGCTCAGGACGAGTGCGACGGGTAGTGACACGCTGTTTCTCCTCTGTTCAGTGCTCGGCAGGTGAGAAGCCCTAGTTCTTCCGCTTGAAGTGCATGCGGATGGGCGTTCCCGCCAGCGGGAAGGTGGTGCGCAGGCGGTTTTCCAGATAGCGGCGGTAGTTGTCGTCGATGAGCTCCGGCGCGTTGCAGAAGAAGGTGAACGCAGGCGGCTGCACGTCCGTCTGGGTGACGTAGTTGAGCTTGAGGCGCTTGGGGCCCTTGGAGATGGTGTGCCCAAAGTCGCGCAGCTCGGTGAGGAAGTGGTTGAGCTTGTTGGTGGGGATGTGCGTGGAGTAGCCCTCGTAGACGCTGTCGATGGCGTCCCACACGCGGTGCACGCTGCGGCCGGTGAGGGCGCTCACGGTAAGCACCGGGGCATAGGAAACAAAGCCCATGCGGTCCTCGATGAAGTCCTTGATCTCGTCGCGGCGGGCGGGGTCGGTGACCAGGTCCCACTTGTTGACGACGATCACCATGGCGCAGCCGCGCTCCTTGGCCAGGCCGGCCACGCGCTGGTCTTGGTCGGTGAGGCCCAGGGTGGCGTCGATCATGAGCAGGGCGACGTCTGCGCGGTCGATGGCGCGCAAGCTGCGGACAAAGCCGTAGTACTCGACGTCTTCGTCGATGGCGCTCTTCTTGCGGATGCCCGCGGTGTCGACGATGCGGTAGCGCGTGCCCTCATGCTCGATCACGGTGTCGATGGCATCGCGCGTGGTGCCGGCATGGTCGGCGACGATGGAGCGCTCGGCTCCCACCAGGCGGTTAGTGAGCGATGACTTGCCTGCGTTGGGGCGGCCGATGATGGCGACGTTGATGGCATCGTCTTCCTCGGGCTCGTCGAAGTTGGCGGGCAGCGCGGCGACGACGTCGTCGAGCAGGTCGCCGGAGCCGTGGCCGTGCAGGGCGCTCACCGGGTAGGGGTCGCCCAGACCCAAGCCGTAGAACTCCCAGAGGGGGCTTTCGTCTGCGGTGTTGTCGAGCTTGTTGACGGCCAGGAAGACCGGGGTCTTGGTGCGCTTGAGCACGCCGGCGATGCGCTGGTCCTCCTCCGTCATGCCCGTGCGGCCGTCGACGAGGAAGATGATGACGTCGGCCTCGTCGCAGGCAGAGAGCGCCTGGGCGGTGATGGACTCCTGGAAGCGGTCCGCGTCGCCGATGGCGATGCCGCCGGTGTCGATGAGCATGAAGTGGGCGCCGTTCCAGTCGGCTTCGTGATAGGAGCGGTCGCGCGTGACGCCGCGCATCTCGTGGACGATGGCGTCCGCGGTCTGGCTGATGCGGTTGATGAGAGTGGACTTGCCCACGTTGGGGCGGCCCACGATGGCAACGATTGGCAGGGCCATGAAGGGTCCTCTTTCTAAGGCTGCTGAGTTTTGGCTAACTTGTGAAGTATAGCGAAGTTGAGGGGGTTCGTAGATGGGGGGCCGTTAACAAGAAAGGCCGCTGTTCAACCTGCGGCTGGTCCCCAGGCCCTGGGGCGGGGGTTCTCCGCGTATCCGCTTCGCGGATCCGCCCCCTCCGGCCGGCTCTGCCGGCCTACGGGTGTTCGGGCTACAAACGCGCCACCGGCGCGTTTGCTTAACGCCCTCACTCTCCCGGGGTTCGAACCCCCTCTTGGGATGGCCGTTAACAAGAAAGGCCGCTGTAGTAGCGGCCTTTGTGATTTAGATGGTGGAGGTAAGGGGGTTCGAACCCCTGACCTCGTGACTGCCAGTCACGCGCTCTCCCAACTGAGCTATACCCCCGTTGTGCACTGTTTGGTTTTCAAAGGTGTTTGGTGGAGGTAAGGGGGTTCGAACCCCTGACCTCGTGACTGCCAGTCACGCGCTCTCCCAACTGAGCTATACCCCCACAACTCGAACCTCTTTGCGGTGCGGTTGACCAATATACATAATGTGCCGCACCCACGCAAGCCCCCATTTCAGCAAAAAGCCTAGAGAGCGGAGAGGTAGATCTTACGGGCGTCTTCCATGGTGAGCTTCTTGAAGGCGCCGAAGACCTCGCCCTTGTTCTGCTGCAGGGTGGGCAGCAGCTTGTCGACATCCTCTTCCCTGATGCCCAGCTCGCCCAGGGTGCTGGGCATGCCGATCTCCTTGAAGAAGTCCTGCAGGGCGTCGATGGTGGCGGTGACGGCATCCTCGACGGGGCGGTTGGGGTCGAGCGGCGCGGCGAATGCGGCGATGGACGAGATGTGCTCCTCCTGGGTCACCGGCTCGATGCCGAAGACCAAGCGCCCAAAGTCCAGGAAGCGCTGCGGGTCCTCGCGCCACACGTAGCGCATCCACGCGGGCATGACCACAGCCAAACCGGCGCCGTGGGTGATCGAGGTGTCGAAGGCAGAGAGCTCGTGCTCCAGGGCGTGGCTCTCCCAGCCGCCGGCGCGGCCGCCGTAGACCAGGTTGCGCCCCGCGCCGCAGAGGCCGTCGTGAGCGAGGGTGCTCGCCCACATGAGGGTAGCGCGGGCGTCGTAGTCCTGGGGCTCGTTCTTGAGGATGAGGGCGGCGTCCATGACTGCGCGGATGATGCCTGCCGCGATGTTGTCTGTGACGGGCACCGCGCCAACGCCGCTGAACCAGCGCTCGCAGATGTGGGCGATCATGTCCGTAGCGCCCGCCGCGGTCTGGTAGGCGGGCAGGCTGAAGGTGAGCTCTGGGTCCATGAAGGCAAAGGCCGGGCGGATGGCGTCGGAGTTCATGCCGCTCTTGAGGCCCAGCTCGTCGTTGGAGATGACGCAGCTGTCAGAGGCCTCGCTGCCGGCGGCGGGGATGGTGAGCACGGCGGCGATGGGCAGGGGCTTCACAGCGCTGACCGGCGTCTTCTTAGCGAAGAAGTCCCAGACATCGCCTTCGTAGGGAACGCCGGTGGCGATGGCCTTGGCGCAGTCGATGGCAGAGCCGCCGCCAATGGCGAGGACGGCGTCGACCTCCTTGGCGCGCGCAAACTCGATGCCCGCGCGCACGGAGCTGACCTCGGGGTTGGGGCGCACGCCCGCCAGGTCGAAGAACTCAACGCCGGCGTCCTGCAGGGAGGCCTTCACACGGCCGAGCAGGCCGCTGCGCACCACAGAGCCCTGCCCGTAGACGAGCAACAGCTTCTTGAAACCGGCGGCGGCGAGCGTCTGACCCGTGCAGTCTGCGGCACCCCGCTTGAAGATGAAGCGGGTGGGCGTGCACAGCGTAAAGTCCATCATGGAGGGAACCCCTTTCTCCCAGTACAGCGTTCAACTGAAAAAGAATACAACATCTGCAAGCGAGGGCTGATGCCTTGAACTTCGCCCGTGGGAAAAGATTGTCTCCACATTCCCTTCATATACGGCATAATCGTTCTAAACGCCCTCTAACCAAAAGCAAGAGGGCTCTGTTTTGGGGAGGTATTACCCGTGAAAGGTATCGTCAAAGCCTACACAAACGTTCCTCTGATCTTGAGGATCGTGATCGGCCTGGTCATCGGCGTCGTCTTGGCCCTGGTCGTTCCCAACATCGAGTGGATCGCCTTCTTGGGCACCATGTTCACCAGCGCGCTCAAGGCAATCGCACCCATCCTGGTCTTCTTCCTGGTTATGGGAGCGCTTTCCACCGCCCGCTCTGCCGGCAACATGAAGACGGTCATCGTCCTCTACATCGTCAGCACCGTAGTGGCGGGCATCCTCGCCGTCATCGCCAGCTTCCTGTTCCCCAGCGAGCTGGTGCTCACCGGCATCGAGGCAGCAGATACGGACGCCGCTCCCCAGGAGCTGAGCACCGTCCTCATGACCCTGCTGCTCAACGCGCTCTCCAACCCCATCGGCTCCCTTGCCAATGCCAACTACCTGGGCATCCTGGTGTGGGCCGTCCTCTTCGGCATTGCCCTGCGCCACGCCAGCGGCACCACCAAGAACATGTTGCAGGACGCCGCGCACGGCGTCACCGTTGCAGTGCGCTGGGTTATCGAGTGCGCGCCCTTCGGCATCATGGGCCTGATCTACTCCAGCGTCTCCGAGACCGGCATGGAGATCTTCACCGTCTACGGCCACCTGGTCGTGGTGCTGGTGGTTGTCATCCTCATCGCCGCGCTGGTCACCAACCCCATCCTCGTGGCGGCAGTCACCCGCTCCAACCCCTACCCGCTGGTGCTGCGCTGCCTCAAGGACTCCGCCGTCATGGCCTTCTTCACCCGCAGCTCTGCGGCTAACATCCCCGTCAACATGAAGCTCTGCGACGACCTGGGGCTTGACAGGGACAACTACTCCGTCTCGATCCCGCTGGGCGCCACCATCAACATGGCCGGTGCCTGCATCACCATCACCATCATGACCATGGCCTGCTGCAACACGCTGGGCATCTCCGTCGACCCCGTGATGGCCGTCATCCTCTGCGTGCTCTCCGCCATCAGCGCGTGCGGCGCCTCCGGTGTTGCCGGTGGCTCCCTGCTGCTGATTCCGCTGGCCTGCTCGCTGTTCAACATCGACCCGGCGATCTCTGCCCAGGTCATCGGCGTCGGCTTCATCATCGGCGTCATCCAGGACTCCTGCGAAACCGCCCTCAACTCCAGCTCCGACGTCGTCTTCACCGCAGCCGCCGAGCTGCGCGCACGCCGCCTGGCCGGCCTGTCCACCACGCTCCCCATCCCCGAGTCCGAGCGCACCAGCGGCCTGCAGCTCGACTCCACGGCCGCCGAGCCCACGCTCGACGAGGACTTTGCAGGCGACAAGGCGGAGAGCGTCAAGTAGCCGCTGCGCATAGCGCC
>JBJEHM010000109.1:0-3287 GCA_051876075.1 Coriobacteriales bacterium | reverse complement strand
GAAATGAGCAAACGCTCTATGTCCGCTGCGTCTTCGAGGGCGGCGGTGAGGGATTCGCTGAGATGGTCGCAAGCGCGGAGAAGCTCGTCGCGGGGACAGCCGCGGCCGTCGAGAACCGCTTGGGGGTTGGCTTGCTCGCCGCTGTCAAAGGCGAGCAGCAGCCGCAGAATGGCAGAAAGGGAGTAGCCTGCGCTGCGCAGAGTGCGGATCACGCGCAGACGCTCCATGTCCTCTTGTGCGTACATGCGGTAGCCATTGGCGGAGCGCTTGACAGCGATGAGGCCGTTGAGCTCCCAGTTACGCAGCACGTCCGCAGTCACGCCCAGCTCGGCTGCAGCCTCCTTGCGCTTGAGCAGGCGCTCCGGGCTGCCCGCCGCCCCCGCCTCGCGCTCCTTGCAAGCGCTCGCGCAGCTGGGCACGCCCTCTCCCCTCTCAGCGCTTGCGGCCAGCTCCTCCTCGCTGTGCGCTGTGCCGAGCTGGCGGGCTGCATAAACAGCGGCGCAGCGGGCGCCGTCCCGTGCCTGCGCGATCTCCTCTTCGAGACGTAGCCGGTAGTGCCGGCAGAAACCGAGCGCCTCTGTGTACTCACGAGCACCGCTTGCCCGCACAATGGCCGCAGCGTCGTGGCGCAAGCCGTGGCTCATGAGCTCAGCGCGAAAAGCAAGTCGCACAACCCTGAGCTGAAGCGCATGTTCCTCGTTGAAGCGCCGGTAGCCGTTGGGCAGGCGGCGTGCCGGCGCGATGAGACCCAGCCGCTCGTAGAGCCTGACGGTGTTGGGATGCACACCCTCAAGCGCGGCAAACTGCCCCGTGCTGTACTCCATTCCTTCCTCCTCTGCATCAGGCATCAGCATAAGGCAGCCACTCGTACTGCAACTGGGCAAGCTTCAAAACCCTCCACTAAGCCACCAATGTTTGCGCAGCTGGCAAGCTGGGTTCTTGCGCCCTGTGCACACCTGCGAGGAGGACCCATGAACAGCAAAAGCGGCAAGAACAACGGCACATCCATCTGCTTCCCCGAAGAGCTTGAGCACCTCGAGTTCGTCGAGGATTGCCTGAGCGAGGCGCTGGCAGACGCAGAGGAGAGCGCGCAGCGTCTGGATTCTGACTACACAGCATTCAAGCGCTACTTGGTGGAAAACCGCAACGAGACAGATGCGCACGAGCAGCTGCAAGCCGAGGCCCTCCTACAGCAGACGGACCGCGCCGCTGTGCATACCGCGGAGCTGCGCACTCGCATGGCTCAGCTGCAGGATTCGCCCTACTTCGCACGCATCGACTTTGCCCGCAACGGCGGCGTGCCGGCCAGCTACTACATCGGGCGCTTTGGTTTTGCGCACAAGCGCCAACGCCTCGTAGTCGACTGGCGCGCTCCCATCGCCAGCGTCTTCTACGACTGCGCCCTGGGCCCTGTCGCCTACAGCTCCCCCGCCGGCTGCATCGAAGGACAGCTCACTCGCAAGCGCCAGTTCAAGATCAACGGCGGGGTGATGGAATATGCCGTGGAAAGCAGCGAGGCCCTGCGCGACGAAGCCCTCCAGCGGGAGCTCGCCCTCGCCTCCACCCAGAAGATGCGCTCGATCATCGCCACCATCCAACGCGAGCAGAATGCCGTCATCCGCAACGAGCGCGCAGAGACGCTGCTCATTCAGGGCGTGGCCGGCTCTGGCAAGACCTCGATTGCGCTTCACCGCGTGGCCTTCCTGCTCTACCGCCACCGGGGGCAGCTCTCCGCCCGCGACGTCGCGATCCTCTCGCCCAACAAGGTATTTGCGAGCTACATCTCCAACGTCATCCCGGAACTGGGCGAGGGGGCAGTAGGCGAGCTGGAATTCGCAGAGCTTGCCGCACGCGCCTTTGGCGGAATACGCATCGAGCCACAGCGCAACGCGCTCGAGGAGACAGACCCAGACTGGCTCGACCGCTGCCGCTTCAAGTCGACACTGGAGTTCGCCAGGCTCGTGGAGGACTGCGCCGCTCAACTGGGGAAGACACAGCCCCGTTCCCGCATGACGCCGTTGGAGGTCTACCGCAGCTTTATGCGCAGCATTGGCGCTGAGGATTTGCTGCTCATGCCCAGTGCGAACACGGTGGAGTGGGAGGATGCAGCGCCCCTCATCGTCATCAGGGCGGCCCTGGAGCGCCAGACGGGTGGGCGCGGTGTGAAGCACCTGGTCGTCGACGAGATGCAGGACTACACACCGGTTCAGCACCTGGCGCTCCAGCGGCTCTTCCCCTCGTCCCGCAAGACCATACTCGGCGATTTCGGCCAAGCGCTGAGCCCTTGCCCCATGCACAAGCTGGAGGATGTGCGGGCCCTGTACCCTGGTGCAGAGCTGGTCACCCTCACCAAGAGCTACCGCTCGACCTTAGAGATCATGAGCTTTGCCCAGCACATAAGCGGGCAAGCAGAGCTGGAGCCCGTGCTGCGCCATGGGGAAGCACCGCAGGTCATCACGTGCCGCAGCGCGACCGAGGAGCTTGAGAAGGTCGCAGATCTGGTGGGAGCGTTCGAAGCGAGCGAGTACGCCACGCTCGGAATCATCGCGAAGACCGACTGCGACGCCCGCCGCGTACACGAGGCGCTGTCAGGCAGATGTCAGCTTCAGCTGCTCGCGCCGGAATCCGACGCCTTCGACAGCGGAGCGTCCGTCACATCCATCCGCATGGCCAAGGGTCTGGAGTTCGACGAGGTGATCGTGCTCGATGCCAGCAGCGAGCGCTACGGCGAGGCCTTCGACCGCACGCTGCTCTTTGTCGCCTGCACCAGGGCCCTCCACAAGCTGACCCTCCTGCACACCGGCGCGCCAAGCCCTTGGCTGCCTTGAGGGCCGCGATGCACGGCGCTTGGGGCACGCTCGATACCGCATGCAAGAGCCCATACGCTCAGGGACCCGTGATCGCAACCACATGCGCAAGGGCCCATGCAAGAGGCCGCGCGCTCCATTGTCGGCCCCAACGACGCTCAGGGTCTTTCTTTCAGCACAACCAGCACCGGTAGCGGCTTGGAGGGCACGGAGGGTGAGGTCAGGAATCCTGGCGGTGCGATTGTGGCTTGGGAAGAAAGGAACGCGGAGTAGGTAATCCCTGGCGACGGGAAACGGAGGGCTCCTGCGCCCGACCGAGACGCTAGGAATTCCTGGAGTAGCGGCTGGGGCTTAGAGAGCGAGGAAGGCAAGGCCAGGAATTCCTGGCGTAGCGGGTGAGGCTCAAGAAGGCAGAAACGAGTCGCCGGGAATTCCTGGCGACGCGGCCGGGACCGTTGGAGGGTTGGGAGCAAGCCTAGG
>JBJEHM010000108.1:0-8256 GCA_051876075.1 Coriobacteriales bacterium | reverse complement strand
CGACGCTGCGGCTTCGCTGAGCACGCACACTAGCCCCGCGCTACGGGCCTCACGTAACGAAGTACGCTACGGCCCTAGGCGCGGGGCTATTGCACGCGCTCAGCGAAGCCTCGCTGACTTTTGCTTAACCAGGGAGGCCAGAGTTCGCACCAGGGAGGCTGGGGTTCGCGCGCTGTGCCGTCAAGAAAAGTGCTGTGAGCCCTTGCGTTGGTGGCGTTTCACCTGTAAAATGCCACTTTGTGTTTAGAAGAGGGGTGTCACCAGCATCCCCACCTTTCGACGAGCACAGCTCAGTTGTCTGGTTCACGGTACATAACCCCCGTTCCCGGGGAGTCCCGTCAAACCCGTCAGCCCTGTGCTCACGGGCTTTTTTATTGGAGGTGAGCAGCAATAGCCGCTCAAGAGTCTAGGATCAACGACGCTATCCGCGCCGCCACCGTTCGCCTGATTGGTGTCGATGGCGCACAGCTCGGCATCTTCGCCAACGCAGATGCCCAGCGTGTCGCTGCTGAGCAGGGTCTCGACCTGGTCGAGATCGCGCCTAACGCCGAGCCGCCTGTGTGCCGCATCATGGATTACGGCAAGCACAAGTACGAGCAGGAGGTCAAGGCCAAGCAGGCTCGCAAGAAGCAGACCAAGATCGAGATCAAGGAGATGAAGTTCCGTCCCAAGATCGACGTCGGTGATTACGAGACCAAGAAGGGCCATGTGCTGCGCTTCCTGGGCAAGGGCAACAAGGTCAAGATCACCATCATGTTCCGCGGCCGAGAGATGGCTCATCCGGAGCAGGGCCTGGCGATCCTCGAGAAGCTGGCAGACGACCTCAAGGACCTTGCGGTCATCGAGCAGCAGCCCAAGATGGAAGGGCGCAACATGCACATGCTCATCGCCCCCCTCCCCAAGGACGCCAAGAAGAAGAGCAACAAGCCTAGCAACAAAGAAGGAGACAACAATGCCTAAGATGAAGACCCACAAGGGCACCGCAAAGCGCTTCCGCGTCACCGGTTCCGGCAAGATCATGCGTGCCAAGGCTTTCAAGAGCCACATCCTCACCAAGAAGTCCCAGAAGCGCAAGCGCAACTTCCGCAAGGAGACCGAGCTTTCCGCTGCAGACACCACCGTCGTCAAGAGGAACCTGGGCATCTAAGCAACCCAAGCATCCCCAACCTATCTACCGAGGAGTTGATATAAATGGCTCGTGTGAAGCGTGCACTGAACGCCAAGAAGAAGCGCAAGACAGTATTTAAGCGTGCCAAGGGTTACTATGGCGCCAAGTCCCGCAGCTACCGCGCTGCCAAGGAGCAGGTCCAGCACTCCCTGCAGTACGCCTACCGTGACCGCCGCAACAAGAAGCGCATGATCCGCCGCCTGTGGATCACCCGCATCAACGCTGCTGCCCGCATCAACGGCCTGTCCTACAGCAAGTTCATGCATGGTCTCAAGGTCGCCGGCATCGAGCTGGACCGCAAGGTTCTCTCCAACATGGCCATCGAGGATCCCCAGGGCTTTGCCGCTCTGGCAGAAATCGCCAAGAAGGCCATCGCCTAGGCTTAGGCCGCACACAAAAGCACTGCCAGAGGGGTCGCCTTGCGCGGCCCCTCTGCTGTTAAGATAGCGTGCATACGTTCACGTTCCACACCCGGCACCAAGGGGAGACTCACATGGCAGAAGAGATGCCCAAGACTTACGAGCCCGGGGCCACAGAGGAGCGCATCCTCGACAAGTGGCTCGAGGGCGGCTACTACCGCCGCAGCCAAGGCCAGCCCGGCAAGGGAGACCGCACCGTCGTCATCCCGCCGCCCAACGTCACCGGCATGCTCCACATGGGCCATGCCCTCGACGACACCATCCAAGACACCTACATCCGCTATTCCCGCATGCGCGGCTACAGCACGCGCTGGATCGTGGGAACGGACCACGCGGGCATCGCCACCCAGACCAAGGTGGACAAGAAGCTCAAGGAACAGGGCATCGACCGCCGCGTCATCGGCCGCGAGAAGTTCCTCGAGGCCTGCCAGGAGTGGAAGGAAGAGTACGGCGGCATCATCGTCGAGCAGATCAAGCGTATGGGATGCTCCGTCGACTTCGACGACGAGCAGTTCACCATGAGCCCGGAGTACGCCAAGGCCGTGCGCAAGGTGTTCGTGGACTGGTACCACGACGAGATGATCTACCGCGGCAAGCGCATCGTGAACTGGTGCCCCCACTGCACCACCGCCATCTCTGACGACGAGGCCGAGTACCAGGACGAGGCAGGCCACCTGTGGCACCTGCGCTACCCCCTCAAGGAGCCCGTCAACGGCGTGGAATACATCGTGGTCGCCACCACCAGGCCCGAGACCATGCTGGGAGACACCGGCGTGGCCGTTTCCCCGGACGACCCGGAGAAGGCCGCCTTGGCAGAGGCCGGCGCCACCGTGGTGCTGCCCATCGTGGGTAGGGAGATCCCCATCTTCACCGACTGGCACGTTGAGAAGGGCTTTGGCTCCGGCTTTGTCAAGGTGACGCCCGCCCACGACCCCAACGACTACGCCATGGGCCAGGCGCACGACCTGCCCCAGATCAACATCTTCGACGAGCACGCCGTGGTGGTCGAGGGCTACGGCGAGTTCAGCGGCATGACCCGCGAGGAATGTCGCGAGGCCGTGGTGGCGTGGTTCGAAGAGCACGGCCTGCTCGACCATGTGGAGGACCACGAGCACTCCGTCATGCACTGCTACCGCTGCGACTCCACGCTCGAGCCCTGGCTTTCCGAGCAGTGGTTTGTTGCCGTCGACAAGCTCAAGGGCCCTGCGCTCGATGCCGTCAACAGCGGCGCCGTCACCTTCCACCCGCAGCGCTGGACCAACACCTACACCACCTGGATGGAAAACCTCAAGGACTGGTGCATTTCGCGCCAGCTGTGGTGGGGCCACCGCATCCCCGTCTTCCACTGCCCCGAGTGCGGCTGGGAAGACGCCCTCATGGAAGACACCCAGGTGTGCCCCAAGTGCGGTTGCCAGCACGTGACCCAGGAAGAGGACGTGCTCGACACCTGGTTCTCCAGCCAGCTGTGGACCTTTGCCACCCAGGGTTGGCCCGACCACCCAGAGCAGATGGAAGGCCATCACCCCACCAAGGTGCTGGTCACCGCCCGCGACATCATCGCCCTGTGGGTTGCCCGCATGGTCATGAGCAGCCTCTACTTTGTGGGAGAGATCCCCTTCGAGGACGTCTTCATCTACGCCACCATCCTGGCCAAGGACGGCAGCCGCATGTCCAAGTCCAAGGGCAACGGCGTCGACCCCATGGACCTCATCGAGATGTACGGTGCAGACGCCATGCGCTACAACCTGCTCACGCTGGTCACCGGCAACCAGGACGTCAAGTTCGACGCCAACATCGACAAGAAGACCAAGAAGCTCGTCGACAGCCCCCGCACCGAGGCCGCTCGCGCCTTCGTCACCAAGATCTGGAACGCCAGCCGCTTTGTGTGGATGAATCTCGAGGGCTTTGAGCCCGGCGAGCCCAAGCCCGCCACCGCTGCCGACGCCTGGATGTTCAGCCGCCTGGCCAAGCTGGCCCGCTTTGTGACCGACGGCATCGAGGAGTACCGCTTTGGCGAGGTCGCACGCGAGCTCTACGACTTCTTCTGGAACGAGTTCTGCAACTGGTACATCGAGCTGAGCAAGGGCGTCTTGGCCGGCGACGACGCAGCAGCCAAGCTGCAGGCCCAGCGCAACCTGGTCTTCGTGCTCGACACCTCCCTGCGCCTGCTGCACCCGGTGATGCCCTTTGTCACGGAGGCCATCTGGGAGTACCTGCCCGTTGCCAAGGACGCCAGCGCGCTCATGGTTGCGGCCTGGCCCGAGCCCGCGGAGCTGGAGCGCTGGATCGACGAGGACGCAGAGACCGCCATCACCGGTGCCACCGGCATCATCTCCGCCGTGCGCGCCACCCGCGCCCGCTACGGCATCTCGCCGCGCCAGGAGCTGGCTGTGGCCATCCGCCTCACCGGTGCAGACGCCGCTGCCCAGCAGCAGCTCATCGAGGCAGAGGCTGCGCTCATCACCAACATGGCGCGCCTCAGCAGCTACGAGTTCCTGGCAGCCGATGCCCCCAAGCCCGCGGAGAGCAGCGTGACCCTGGCCGGCGACATCGAGGTCCACGTGATCCTGAGCGGCCTGGTCGACTTCGAAGCCGAGCGCCAGCGTCTGATCAAGGAGCAGGAGAAGGCCCAGAAGGAGCTCGCCAAGCTCGACAAGAAGCTCTCCAACGAGAACTTCGTCGCCAAGGCCGCCCCAGAGGCCGTGGAGAAGGCCCGCGCGCAGCAGGCGGAGCTACAGCAGCAGCTCGCGTTGATTGCGGAGCAGCTCGGCTGAGCACGCACATCTGCGGCTCCGGGCTCCGGTCACGGCGCCCCTAGGCCGCTCCCTGCGCCCGTCGCGGCAGCTGCGCGCACTCAGCCGAGCTGCTCCCAAGACGGGCTCGGCTGAGGAGGAGAGAGGGACTACGAATGAAGACTATTCTGTTTGTGAACGCGTGTGTGAACCAGGAGACTTCGCGCACGCAGCGCCTGGCAGACGCCGTGCTCGACAAGATGCTCGAGGAGGCCGCGGCAGCGGGGGAGAGCGCTCAGGTTGAGGAACTCTCCCTGGTCGACGCAGGGATCGAGGGCTTGAGCGAGGAGACATTGGCGTTCCGCTCTGAGAAGGCGGCGGAGCGTGATTTCTCGCACGAGCTCTTTGCGCCGGCGCGCCAGTTCCGCGAGGCGGACGAGGTTGTCATCGCCGCCCCGTACTGGGACCTGAGCTTTCCCGCCATGCTCAAGAGCTACATCGAGCAGCTCTGTGTCAACGGGCTCACCTTCTCGTACAGCGAGGAGGGCATCCCCGTGGGCCACTGCCTGGCCAAGCGCCTGACCTACGTCACCACCGCGGGCGGCTACCTGGGCGAGTACAACATGGGCTACGACTACGTGGCGGCCGTGTGCAAGCTCTACTTTGGCATTGCGGAGAGCCGCTGCATCAGCGCCGAGGGCCTCGACATCTGGGGCAACGACGCAGAGGCGATTCTGGCAGAGGCGATCGCGGCGCTGTAGCGCGCTGCTTGAAAGGGGAGTGCGATGACCACCATGCTCTACCAGGGCCATGGCAGCTACCGCCTCGCGGCTGACGACGGCACTGTGATCTACGTTGACCCCAGCTTGGGAGAGGGCTACGACGTCCCCGCAGACCTGGTGCTGGTGACCCACGAGCATCCGGACCACTTTGAAGTGGACAAGATGCCGCATAACCCGGGATGCCAGGTGCTGAGGGCGGCTGACTTCCTCGAGGGCGGGGTGCACCACACGCTGGAGGCCAAGGGCGTGCGCATGACGGCTGTGCAGGCCTGCAACTCCTGTCACCCTGTTGACGAGTGCGTGGGCCTGGTGCTCGAGCTGGACGGCATCAGGTTCTATGCGGCGGGGGACACCTCGCTCACCCAGGACATGGAAAGCGGCAGGCTGGCGGCCATGGGCCTTGACTACGCGACCTTCCCGGCGGATGGCTACTACAACATGGGCGTGGATGAGGCCTCGCGCTGCGCGGAGCTGGTGGCCGCGCGCCACAGCATCCCCATGCACCTGGTGCCCGTGCACGACGTGCGCCATGCTGTGCTCTTTGACGAGGAAAAGGCGGCAGCCTTCAGCGGGCCGGGCAAGATCGTCCTGCGCCCCGGCGAGGAGCTGCGGCTCTAGGTGCCTGGCAGCACCCGGTTCCCAATCTCTGCAGCGCCCAATGACCTCATATGTGTCTTTTGCGCGCCGGATGACCTGATTTGCGGTTATTAATCTGGTAGATAACCGCAAATCAGGTCATCCGGCGCATTTTTCACACACATCGGGTCTTTGGACACAACTCAAGGCCGTAGCGTCTCAGTGCGAAGAGCTGAAAGAGTGAGGCAAAGATTTATTCCCGTTAAGCTATAATCTTTGCATCTCAAGATTACTGGCAGCCACGTGGGCGAGGGCGCGTCGAGGCAATCATTGGAGGACCATGAACATAGGTGCGAGCAACATCCTTGAAGGGACGATCGTCTTCGTGCACGAGGGAGCTGTCAACGGCACCGTGGGCATCGAGCTGCCCTCGGGCCAGGTCGTCTCCTCGAGCATCACGATGGACTCCATCGAAAAGCTCGGCCTCGAGCTCGGCATGAAGGCCTACGCCTGCATCAAGGCTACCGACGTCATCGTCTGCACAGACTAGCGCCTGCGTCAAAGCGAGCCGCTGAAAGACCAAGGAGAGCATCCTTCGCTGTGCTCAGGATGACGAATAGGAAGGTGCTCCATCTGCGCATCGCAGCGCACGCTTGTGATTGTCTTGTCCGAGGCGGTGCCCTTGCTACGGGGTGTAGAGGCGGTAGCCGTTGCGACCTGCCCGCTTGACGGAGTAGAGCATCTTGTCGGCGCGGGCAAAGAGGTCGTGGTAGCTGAGGTCGTCGTCGCCAACCGGTACCACGCCCACGCTCAGGGTCACAGGGGGCTCCAAGCCGTTTTCGCGCGAGAACTCCGCCACAGCGCGCTGGCAGGTGTCGATGCGCTGTGCAACGCCCTCGTATGCGCTCCCCAGGCTCCCCGCAAGAACATGTTCGCGCAGTGCTCCAGGCAGGGCAGCACGGTGCCGGGCTCTGCCGCGAAGCCCGCAAGGTCGAGAGCGCTGCCGTAGAGCGTGAGCATGGGGCGGTAGCCGTCGACCTCGAGCTCCGCGGCAACGCGCCTGCGCAGCCTTTCATAGCGCGCTGAAAGCTCGGCAAAGGGGATGGTGCGCGTGAGGAGGACGAACCTCACGCCGTCGATGCGAAAGAGCATGCCGTCGTTCTCGAACTCGCGGTGCAGGATCTGCACGAGCTTGTGGATGACCACGTTGCCAAAGCCATAGCCCCACATGTCGTTTACCGCAGAGAAGCGCGCAACCCCCACCAAGAGCAGGCGGGCGCTGCGGCGAGTCGCAAAGAGCTCCTCAACCTGCTCGAAGAGACCGTATTGGTTGAGGAAGCCGGTGAGCTTGTCCGAGCTGGAGACAGATCCGTTGTCGCGGATGCAACCTACAAAGAACTCGGGCACGCCGGATTCATCGCGCAGGGTGGTGCCGCGCCCAGTGCAGACGAGATAGTTGCCGTTGCAATCCCGCGCGCGATACTGCATGTCGTAGTTGGAGACTGTGCCGTTGAAGACAGCTTCGATGCGGCGGGTGTAGATCTCCTTGTCGTCTGGGTGAACGCGCTCCCCCCAGATGCTTCCGGCGTTGCGCATGTATTCTCCAGGCAAGCCAAAGCGGAACACGGCACCCGCAGACCAGCGCGAGTAGTCGTTGCGCATGTCACAGGCAAAGACATAGGCGCTGTCTGCCACTGCCTCCAGTGCGCTGAAGAGCTGGTCGAGCATTTCGAGACGAATCGGCTCTATCTCGGTTTCCATGCGGTGGTACCTCCCCAGGTTCCACAAGAAAACTATTCTTTGTATAAGATTATAGTGCATAGAGAACAATGTAGGGCTCTCACGGGCACCCTGGCTGTACGGGCTGATCGCTCTTGGTATGAAACGGGCCCCGCTCGCTGCGGGGCCCGTGGGCAGTGCTGCTGTGAGGGGCGCCTGTTACTTCACCACGAGGACGGGGCAGGTGGCGTGCTTGATGACCTTGTGGCTCACGCTGCCGATGGCCAGCTCCTGCAGGGCGTTGAGGCCGCGCGATCCGATGACCAGGAGGTCTGCGTTGCCGTCTTCTGCCACGCGGACGATCTCTTCAGCGGGGCGGCCGTGCAGCAGGAAAGCCTCTGCGTGGACGCCGCGCTTGGCGCAGAGCTCGATGGCGGGACGCACCTTCTCGAGCTGGGCGTCTCCGTGTGCCTCCAGCGGGTCGTAGACCATGTCCGAGTAGACGTCGATGGCGATGACGGAAAGCAGCCTCACCTGGCAGTCTGGCCCGCTGGCCTCTGCCAGCATCGCAGCCTGCTCAACTGCCCTCATGGAGTTCTCAGAGCCGTCGACGGCAACCATGATCTTGCTGTACATGATGTGCTCCCATCTCGTAGCTGGGCCGGACCGCAGCCTGCTCCCAGCTTGACCTGTGCGGGGGAGGCGCCGCAGGGCGGTCTCCTCGTCAGCCCCATGATACTCCACAGGGGTTTGGCCTGGCAGGGCCGCAGAGTGCCCGGATACCAGCGTGTTACTATTGCCAGACGCCCAAAAGCACATTCAAGTGAAAGGACCGCCATGATCTTCGAGGCGATCATCGT
>JBJEHM010000107.1:1990-8323 GCA_051876075.1 Coriobacteriales bacterium | reverse complement strand
GTGACGATCCAGATGACCCACGCGTAGCGCGGGGTCTTCTCCTCGTAGCGGTTGATGGGGCTTTCGGCATAGGGCCGAGGTTGCTTCAAGACTGTGCTGTCTTTATCCATGGTTGTTACTCTCTCTTGGAATCGCTTCTCAGATACAGTCATGTTCAGATGAGCTGGCTCAAGCCCCTAGCAGCAGCCGCCGTCCTCGAAGGGAACCGGGTCCTTCTCTGCCTCCCATTCCTCAAAGATCACCGTGTTGTGGAACTTGTAGACCCCGTAGATCCCCACGAACTCATAGCCGACGCACTTGAAGGTGCCGCCGATGGAGGTCACGAAGTCCGCGGCCCTGGTGTTGAACCCGTTGCTGGGGAAGAGGTAGAAGTCCGCTACGGTGTCCTTGCTCCCGAGCGGGGCGATGAAGATCCCGCTGCCGAACTCGACGGGGATGCCCTGGGTCTTCAGGCGGATGTTGGGGATGGCGATCTTGGGCTCAAAGCGGCCCACCCACTTGCGGTGGGCGAGCTGCGCCCACGCCGCCCAGACATCCGTGCCCTTTTGGGAGTCGTCCGCAAAGAGCGCGTCGAAGTACTGGTTGTAGGTGCTGGCACCTTGGCCATAGACCTCGTAACCCGGGCGGAACTCTCCCCCGGCGGTCACGAAGAGGAAGAGCTTCTCGAGCTCCACGCGTTTTCTGGGGGAGGCCCCCTGGATGCTCTGTTTGAGCTCTGAGGCGTTCATGTGCTCACTTCCTTTGAGGCAAACGGCTAGAAGCAGTGCTCGAGAGCCGCGGGAGGGGCAGGTCACCCCTCCCGCAGGCTTCAGTCAGCAGGGGCGCGGCTTAGGCGCAGGGGGGAACCCAGAGGTACTGCCAAGGCTTGGCCTCGAGGTCCTTGGCCAGCTCTTCCACCGGGCCGAACTTCATGCACTTGGCCTGGCAGTGGTACACGCAGGTGGGCTGCTTACCTTCGGCCAGGCGGTTTGCGCACAGGTCGCAGATCTTGGAGAACGCGGGGATGAAGTCGTAGACGTACTGGTCGGTCTCGTTGCCCTCGGCGTCCTTGATGGGCCAGGGGCCGTTCTGCATCAGCTTGACGCCCCACTGCCCCAGCGGGAGCTCATGCTCGGACTGGCAGGCCACCTCGCAGCTGTAGCAACCCGTGCAGTACTGGTAATCGACGAGAATTCCGTTGCGTGCCATTAGAGCTCCTCCTCCTTGCAGCGGTAGATCTTGCACAGGGTGCACTTAAGGTCTGCGCCAAAGCCGGTCTTGCCGGGCTTGTTGGCCAGCAGCTGGTTGATGTTGGACTGGCGGAAGCCGTACAGGTTGGGCTCGGCGCCGTCCTGCTCGGGGAACCACCAGCCGTGCTGAGCGGCGATGGTGCCCTCGTGAACCTCGTAGGTCACGCGTGCGCGCTGGCGTGCGCGGCCGCGGTGGTTCTCCATCCAGACCCAGTCGCCTTCGCAGATGTTGTGCTTGGCGGCATCGCGCGGGTGGATCTGAACCCAGGGGTCCGGGGTGAGCTGGCGCAGGTACGGGATCTGACGGTGCTCGGAGTGGAAGAAGGAGGTGGTGCGGGCACCGGTGATCATGATCATCGGGTACTCCTCATAGAGGTCCGGGGTGGTCACAGGACCGATGCCGGGCTCCTCGATGTAGGGCAGCGGATCGTACTCGAAGGCCTCGAAGAGGGTGGAGTAGAACTCGACGCGGCCGGTGGGAGTGTTGAAGCCGGGCTGGCCGTCGGAGCGCATGAGGCCCTTCTCGTACTTCTTGTACTCGTACTTCTGGTAGGCAGGGCCGTGCTCCATCAGCTCGCGGAAGGTCATGCCGGAGGGCTTGACGATCTCGTCGTAGACCTCGTCTTCTGTAGCCCACGGCCAGCAGTTCTGCTCCAGCGGGCGGCCGATGGCCTTCTTGAACTCGTCGTCGCGGTCAAAGTACTGGGAGAGCTCGCGGTTGATCTCGCAGTCGGACTTTGCTTCTCCCTGGGTGGCGCAGCCACCGGTGATGGCAGAGAGGAAGTAGTAGTGGGCGCGGACGGAGTGCTTCTCTGCCCAGGTCTGGACGGGGAGGACGATGTCTGCGCAGGCCTGGATGGTGGGGGTCATGAAGATGTCGCAGGCAGCGATGAACTCGGGCTTCTTCATGGCCTTGTACCAGCGGTCGACCTCGCAGCTCATGCAGGCGATGCCGTTGGAGGTCTGGATCCAGACGCCCTTCACCAGGCCCTGCTCCATGAACTCCAGGCACATGTCCGGCATGGCCTGGGTGAGGCCGTAGCGGTACATGGGGAATTCCTTCCAGCCAACGCGCTTCTTCTGGGTCTCCTCGGTGATGAGGTCGTAGATGCCCCAAGCGCCTGCAGAGGGCTGGTCAACGCCCATGGGGGATGCGGTGTAGCACATGCCGCCGGGCACATCGAGGTTGCCGGTGATGGTCCACAGCGCGGCGATGGCAGCGGCGCAGGGAGTGCCCTGGGACTGCATGTCCACAGCCAGGCCCCACACGACGTTGGCGGGCTTGGAGGTGGCGAACAGGCGGGCAGCGGCGATGATCTTCTCCTTGGGGACCCAGGTCATCTCCTCGACCTGCTCCAGAGAGAGCTCGCGAGCGCGCTCGGCCAGCTCCTCGAAGCCGTAGGTCCAGTTATCGACGAAGTCGTGGTCGTAGAGGTCCTCGTCCACGATGACCTTGATCATGCCCAGGGCCAGGGCGGTGTCGGTGCCGGGGCGCAGCTGCAGGTGGATGTCTGCATGAGCGGCCAGCCAGGTGACGCGGGGCTCAACGGAGATGAGCTTGCAGCCGAGCTTCATGGCGTCTGTGACCCAGTGGCCCATGAAGAAGTCCGGGTTGGAGATGGTGGGGTTGCAGCCCCAGACGATGGTGCACTCGGGGCAGGTCCACTCGGGGTCGTCGTAGCGCAGCGGGCTGAACTGGGCAAAGTCAGCGATGAGCATGCCACCGTAGGTCATGATCATCAGGGACAGGCGGGGCAGGTAGCAGGCGGTGCCAGACAGGAAGCCGTACTCGTTGGGGCTGCCCATGGTGTTGACCATGCGGCCGACCTGCCACTGGTTGTCGCGCGCGGTGCCGCGCAGGCCGTGGATGGAGTCGCCGCCGTAGGTCATTGCGATGCGGCGGAACTCCTTGTAGCAGGTCTCCAGGGCCTCATCCCAGGAGATGCGGGTCCACTTGTTCTCGCCGCGCTCGCCAGCGCGCTTCATGGGGTACAGGATGCGGTCCGGGTGGAACTCGACCTGCTTGAAGGCCAGGCAGCGGGGGCACAACGCACCGCGGTTGTAGGGGTCGTCCGGGTCGCCTTCGAGCTTGATGAACTTGCCGGTCTCCTTGTCGGAGTAGATCAGGACGCCGCAGCCCTCATGGCATCCCGGGGCAGACCAGACGGAGGTGCGGGTGACGATCATGCCGTCTTCCTCGTACTGCCACTCGCCGGGGTGCTTCCAGCGGGGGTCGATCACCTGAGCCTGGCCAGCACCAAAGTTGAACTGGTTCTCCTCTTTGGAGTTGCCGATATCGTTGCGGTCGACACCGTCGATAGTGGTCTCCATGGGCTCTTTCTCAGCCATAGTTCCCTCTTTCTCTCTCTTGGGACGCCACCTCTCCACGGTGCGTCCCAAAGCGGGATGGAGGAAATCACCTTGGATAGCACTGCCAGGTATCTTCCCCGAAAGCAGCATTCCCCCAACCCTCGACAGCGCGATTAAACCGTGCCGGGTAGTGTCGAATCATCCCGCGATAGGTGCGTAATCCCGCAAATCAGTACGCTGGTATGAGGGCGATTTGAGCTGGGCTTTTACTCGCCGCGGGTGTAGCGGGCGAGCTCTTCTTCGCTCAGGGGGTACTCCTCGATGAAGTCCATGAGCTTTTGCTGGGAGTGGATGTCGAACTTGCGGTAGATGCTGTAGATGTGGCTCTTGACGGTGTGGGGAGAGATGCAGAACTTCTCCTGCAGGTAGGCGGCGTTGCGGCCGCGCGCCAGGTAGCCCAGGATGTCGCTTTCGCGCGGGGAAAGCCCGTAGAGCTCCGCGGCGGCAGCGCACTTGGCGTCGAAGAGCTCGCTTTCAGAGAGCTCGACAGAAACGAGCTGCTTCTCTACGCCGTCCCCCTCCAGCTTGGAGAGCGCCTCTTGGTCGTGATGGTGCGCATCGGGCATGCAGAGCACGAAGACGAGCACCAGGCCCACGGCCATGGCAAGGTGCATGTAGCCGAAGAGCGGTGTGTGGGCGTCTGCATAGAGCGTGATGCAGGACGAGAGCAGCCAACCCACGAAGAAGCCGATCGCGCGGAAGGACAGGCGCAGCGGCAGCTGGCGGAAGGCCGGGGCGCACCAGCCGTTCTCCTTGGTCTTGCGCACCATGAGGGCGTAGTTGATCGCCATGATGCCCGCCCAAGAGGCGACCATGAGGCCCACGATGACAAGCTGCAGTTTGTCCGGTGCAAAGGGCATGGAGACGCAGGTGAGCACAGTGAGGAAGAGCAGGGCGCGCTGGGCGACGGTGATGCCCACCTCCTTGCCCGCCAAAGTGAGGATCACCATCACAGCCGCGCCAACAAGCACAAAGAGCAGGCCGATGATGAGCGTCCTGCCGCCACAGTTGAAGAGGTAAACAAAGGTCGAGCCGAAGACGATGCCGTAAGCCACCATGAGGGGCTCGATCTCTCTGGTGAACCGCCACTTGGGGGCGGTGAGCTCCTTGAGAGCGCATTTGTCGTTGGCTGGGCAGCGCGGGCTGGCGTAGTGCACCAGCGCGAGCGAGCCGATGCCGAACGCTGCGGTGAACACGTATTGCAGCAGGGCCGGCATAGCCATGACGAGGGCGAAGAGCGCCGCCCCGGCAAGCATGGAGAAGCTGGTGAAGCGGTACTCCTCCCCGCTTTCCATGCGGCTGCAGATGTCGAGCCACAAGATCACGCCAGCAGCGCCGGCAACGCCGGTGAGCAGGTTCGTGACGCAGCTGAGGGCCTCGGGCAGGTTGATGCCAAAGCTCTCCGCGCAGGCGCAGCAGGGGGAGAGCAGCATGCACACGCCGATGCCGATGAGCACCGGGGGCTCGAAGATGTTGAACGAGGCCCTGCGCCCGGCAGCGTGAAAGCCCAGGTAGCCCACCACGGTGCCCAAGAAGACAAAGCTCTGCACGACGTCCTTCTGCCCCAGCGGCAGGTCGCGCAGAACCTCCGAGTAGAACCAGTAGAAGCATACGAGCATCCAGGCAAAGTAGAGTGCGAAACCCACCATGCTCAACAACTCAATTGCAGTCAGGTCAGACTTGGCCCCTCGCCTTTCTTCACCCGATGATGCGGACTCGGCCATGGTATCCCCCTCGACATTCCTGCGTCTGCCCTCTTGGTTCCTCCTCCAAATGGTGCGCAGAGCGCTGTCCCGTTTTCCTCAATGCAGCAAGTGTATCGCTACGGCGCAGATGCGTCTTGAGCGAATCAGTTCAATTCCCGCAGCGACGCTGCGTCAGTGCTGCCCGGGCGGTTTGATGCCCAAGCGCGCCGAGACGCTCTCCAAGTCAGAGAAGCCCAGCTCCTTGCAGGCAGAGGCCACGCCCGGCGTTGCTCCGGTGGCGTCGTCGTCCATACCGTCGACCTTCTTGAGCACGGCAAAGCACGGTCGCTTGGCGGGGCTGGCTTGCGCCGCTGCCGCCTGCGCAGCTGCCCCGGCGCTCGACTCTCCCGGGGAGGCACCGCACAGCGGGGGCGGAGGGCTGTCCCCCACCTCGAGCAGCGCAGAGGCCGCAGCCAGCGATGTCGCAGAGCTCACGCCGTCTTCTCCCCCGCCGCCGCCCAGCACCAGGCCCCAGGCCTCCATGCACTTGCCGCACTCCAGGCAGACCTCGCAGCGCTTGTGAGCGCTGAAGCGCGGAGCCGCGTCCTGCGCTGCGGCAGAGTCGTCTTCAAAGCACCTGCCGCACAAGCGGCAGACCTTGCAGCGCGTTCCAGCGCGCCTCTTCTGTTGTTCGCTCACTTCTCCTCCCCTTTGGGATACAGCTTGAACCCGGCATTTCAACTAAACGGCTGGCACACTCCCTCAATGTCATTTCGCCCTCAACAACTGCGAGCGCTCCTTTGCACGTCATTTCGACCAAGCGAGCGAATGCGAGCGCTCCTCTGCACGTCATTTCGACCAAGCGAGCGAATGCGAGCGCGTGGAGAAATCTCGGATGGAGCCAGGGGACCGGGTCTCGAGACACGGTCTTGCTGCTCAACCCGAGATTTCTCCACTACGGCGCCTCCGGCGCCTCCGGTCGAAATGACGGTCCGGGGCGGCGCCTGCGCCCTGCCGGTCGAAATCGGTCAGGGGCGGCGCCTGCGCCC
>JBJEHM010000107.1:0-1890 GCA_051876075.1 Coriobacteriales bacterium | reverse complement strand
CGCCCTGCCGGTCGAAATCGGTCAGGGGCGGCGCCTGCGCCCTGCCGGTCGAAATCGGTCAGGGGCGGCGCCTGCGCCCTGCCGGTCGAAATGACGGTCAGGGGCGGCGCGGGCACATTTGACAGACGCCATGCGTGGCAAAGCGCCCCGGGGATCGTTCGACCCGAGGCGCTCTGTCTTCTCTGGAACGCGGGCGCGCAGGGCACGCCCCGCGGTAGGAGCCGCTAGTGCTGCTCGGGCTTGCCAGCGGGGGTCTCGCCTGCTGCTGCAGGCTTGGGCTTGCTGGGCTTGATGAGCAGGGAGAGGACGCAGCCCACAACACCGATGGGCACCAGGGCCATGAAGGCCAGGCTCGGGTCGACCATGATGCCGTTTGCAGCGGCCTCTGCGGCGGCCTGGCCAATAGCAGGGCCAAAGTCAGCCGGGGTGCCGCCTGCAGCCAGGACGGCCTGCTTGGCCTCGATGGCAACGTTGGAGGCAGCGGTGAGGCCCTCGTTGAAGGGAGCCAGCACGTAGGAGGTCGCGATCTGGCCGGCGTACTGGCCCAGGGTCAGCAGGGACAGACCAAAGGCAACTGCGGTCTGGCCGCCCTTGAACACGAAGGTGGGCACCAGCGGACGGCAGCATGCGTTGAGCATCATGTTGCCCAGGCAGAAGAAGATCACGTAGGGGATGAAGAACTCGGCCTTGAAGGCGAGGGCAGAGCAAACGGTGAGGCCGATGATGCCCACGACCACGCAGATGAACTTCTTGTCCTTGGGGGTCTTGTCCAGGATGAGGCCACCGATGGGAGCCAGGGCGCCGCATGCGCAGATCAGGCCGCCGATAACGCCTGCCGTAGTCGCATCCCAGCCGAGGCCGCCGAGCAGGCTAGGTGTCTGCAGCCAGGTCTTGAGGTACTGGGAGAACGCGTAGTTCATGTAGTTGAAGATGGCGAACATGATGATGAGGCACCAGAGCTGGCGGCTCTTGAAGAACTTGAGGACGTCCTTGAGCGGCTTGCGCTCAGGGGAGACCTGGGAGCGCTCGTCCTCGCGCGGGCCGCGGAAGACCACGGCGAAGATGATGGCGACAACAACCACGAGGCCCACCCACACCAGCTGGAGGGTGCCAACGTTCTGGCCAACCAGGTTGTAGATGCCGTCGTTGACGAAGTTGGAGCAGAAGATGCCGATGGGAGCCCAGGTAGACCAGATGGCCATCGCGCGGCCGCGGGTGGAGTCCGGGAACCACAGAGACACGCAGGTGGGGCCGGCGACGATGGTGGTTGCCAGGCCGAGGCCCAGGACAAAGCGGCCAACCAGGAAGGCGTAGAAGTTGCCGCCCACGGTGAAGGCGCTGATGGCACCGCCGACGATGGCCAGGCACAGGCCGATGAGCGTCGTGACCTTGGCGCCGAACTTGCGCACCAAAACGGTGGTGGGCAGGGCCATGATCAGGGCGCCGATGGGCACTAGGCCCATGACGTTGGAGAGCAGGGCGAAGTTGGCCGGGTTCTCGAAGAACGGGTTGTTGGCAGCCAGCCAGCCCTTGAACACAGGGAAGGTCAGGCCAGGCAGCCACATCCAGATGAACACGATGCTGACAGCTGCCAGCAGTGAGACAACGAGGCAGGGCCATGCGTAAGACGGGGTCTTTTCGACCGGCTTAGCGGGGGCTCCTGCAGCTGCTGCAGTAGAAGTCATTGCTTTTCCCCTCATTTGACTCGGTAGGCGCGCCGCCCCAGCAGGGCCCGCGCCCGCAGCTGCGCTGCTATCCCAGCAGCGCAGCTGCAAACAATAGGAAAGTAAGACCCAACTAGATGTTGAAGATCTTTGCGGCGTTGCCGCCGAGCATCAGGGCCTTGTCCTCGTCGGAGACCTCGAGCGCGTTGATGGACTCCACAGAGCG
>JBJEHM010000106.1:3172-8349 GCA_051876075.1 Coriobacteriales bacterium | reverse complement strand
AACGAGCACCTCGAGGCCAACTTCCGCGCCATCGAGGACTCCGCCATGGGCCATGTGGTGACGAGCTCGCCGGAGAGAAGGTAGGAGTTCGAGCCTGTGATGAAGATAGAGAAGCCGCTGTCGGCGATGTAGGAGTTGAGGACCGCCTCGAAGCCCTCGACGTTTTGCACCTCGTCGATGAAAAGGTACTTGAAGCCGCCGTCGGCGATGCTCACCTCGATCTTGTCCTCGAGCTGGTCGGGCGTCTTGATGTGGCGGTTACCCCGCTTGTCGAAGTCGAGGTAGATGATGTCCTTTGCGGCGACACCACGCTCTAGAAGCTCATCAACTATCGAGTGCATGAGGCATGATTTGTCGCAGCGGCGGATGCCGGTGATGACCTTGATGAGGTCGTCGTCGTAGAACGGCCTGATCTTCTCGAGGTACCTCTCGCGGCGGTACAGCTTCTCAGAGTTCCCCATAACGCCACATCCCAAAGCGGTTTCGAGGGCGAGCGGGCACTGTTGCGAGGATCGCCAGGAATGCCCTGCCCTCCGCGCAGCGGCAAGAATCACCACTGCAGCGTGTCTTTGATCTTTGCAGGGTGGGGGGTCGCAGCACCTCAGCGCGTCGCGCCTACCTCACGTGCACTGTGACCCTGACGGTTTTGGTCGCCTCGCCGCAGGAAACCTTGACGGTGGCGGTGTAGGAGCGGCCCTTCTTGAGCCCCTTCTTGGCGAGCACCTTGCCGTTCTTGCTCACCGTGACGAGCTTGGCGCCCGTGCCCTTCTTGTAGGCCACCCTCGTGCCGGCGGCGCTCTTCTTCATCTTGAAGGAGATACTCTTCGAGCTGCCAGCCTTCACGTAGATAACCTTGCCTTTGACCAGCTTGATGGTGTTCAGGTCGGCCTTGGTGATCAGCCTCTCGCCGCGTGCGACGACCTTGTTGGCGTTGCGCACAAGCGCCTTGTCGAGCAGCGCCTGCTGGCTGCTGCTCAGCGCGGATACCTGCTTGAGGGCTCCCTTGGCGCTCTTCACGGACGCCTTTGCACCCGTGACCTTCAGCTCGTTGGAAGCGGGCACGGCGGCCAGGGCGTCCTCGACGGGCTCGATGACCGCGCTGTCGGCGATGCTCATCACAGAGACCGCGCAGGAGGCGCTGGACGCGGCGTGGTTGCCGTTGTCCTCGTAGGACGCAGTGAAGGTGTAGCTCTTGGTCTCATCGGGCAGCACCGCCGTATAGGTGCCATCGCCGTTGGAGCTCACGCCGATGCCGTTGTCGCAGCTCACGAGGGGCTCCTCTCCTATCAGCACCCCGCTCACCGCGAGGGTCACGGTGCCGCCGCCGCTCAGCTCGTCCTGGGAAGCCTCGATCCCCAGGCTCGGGGTGGCCTTGACGATGGTGGCGTGGAGGTATTGGAGAGAACCGGTGGGAACGTTCGTGGAGTTGTTGGCGACGTTGTAGTCGATCGTGTAAGAACCGGCGTCAGACGCCGTCACCCGGGCGGCGTCAGAGGCCCACAGGCTGCCATCCCAGTAGTGCAGGGTAAAGCCGTCCGAAACGGACCCGGGGGTCTTGATGAGCTGCTTCGGGGTTCCGTCGTAAACCAGGCCGTCCTGAGCGACCGGCGGCGTGATGGTGGCGAGCGTCCTGTTTAGGGGCTTGTTGCCGGTGATGGTGCCGTAGTTGACCAGCGTGCCGACGTTGAACATGTCAATGGTCCCGTTGTTGGTCACCGTCACGCCTGCAGAGATCGTGATCGTCTGGTTGGTGGCGAACAGCAGCCTCCTGCCGGAGGGGATGGTGAAGTCTTCAGTGGGAGCGAGCTCTGTTCCGTACATGATCGGGTCAACGCCGCTTCTGAAGAACAGGCAGTTCCAGAAGCTCTTCTGAGAGCTGTCGGCAATCGAGTTGGCGTAGATCACCGCGTTGCCCTTGAAGGGGGACCCGCTTTCCTGGGTCGTGAAGGTGCCGATCGAGCCGTTGACGCCGTTGCCGATGCCTGCTCCGGAGTTGCCGCCCATGGCCGTGACCGTGCCGCCGCTGACGGTGACGGCGGCACCTGCGCCAACGTATCCGCCGCCGATGCCCGCGCCCTTATCGGGGGACGAGGCGTCGACCGTGCCGCCGGTGATGGTGATGATGCCGCCGTGCTCGGCCTGGTAGCCGCCGCCGATGCCTGCGCCGTTGCGCGGAGCGTAGGCTTTGACGCTTCCGCCGGTGATCTTGACGCTGACGCAGCTGCCGCCGTAGCCGCCGCCGATGCCCGCACCAAAGTTGCCAGCCGTGACGTCGACAGCGCCGCCGGTGATGGTGACGGTGCCGCCGTTACCGCGGTCGCCGCCGCCGATGCCCGCACCGGAGAAGCCGCCTGTTGCCTTGATGCTGCCGCCGGCGACAGAGACGATGCCGGCGCTGCCGTGCCTGCCACCACCGATGCCCGCGGCGTAATCACCGCCAACGCACTCCAGGCTGCCGGTGCTGCCCTTGGTGACGAGCAGCTCGGCTGCCGCGCCCTCCTGCTCCTCAACCTGCAGGGCGGCCTTCTCGTTGCCGGACTTCAAGCTGCTGGTTCCGGCGAGCGTCAGCTTGACGCTTGCGCCGGGGGCGATCTCGAACGCACAGGCGCCGCTTTCCTCGCTCACGTCGATGCTCGCGTCTTTCAGCGTGATCTCGTGCGTGCCGCTGGCGATGACGATGCTGCTGCCCGCAGCCTGTGCCGCCGTGCCCGTGATGATGTAGGCGCCCGTGTAGGCGGTCTCGCTCCCGCCGCCGATCGCGTAGCCGGTGGCGGTGATCGTGATGCTGCCCTGGCTGACGTCAAGCTCCCCCGATGCAGCGCCTTCGCCCCATGCGACAACAGGCGTGAAGGCCACGCACATCGCCGTGCTCACCAGGCAGGCCAGCGCCCGCCGCGCAAAGGATGGCCTTACGTTCTCTCGAGCTCTCATCGGCAGCACCTCCGGTCATGGGCCAGCAAAGGCGAATTCCCGCCTAAACCTCGCACGCAATTATTACATTTGACTGTGTTAGGCCACAATGGAGCCCTCTCTCGTCATCCTGAGTGGAGGCGCGAAGCGCCGCAGTCGAAGGATCTCGAGTTGAGTCCCGATACTGCTGCAGCCGAGCTGCGGTCTGGCGGCTCCGCTCGAGATCCTTCGACTCCGCGCCTTCGGCGCTGCGCTCAGGATGACGAGAGGGGGCGCCCGCTGCCGTGTGCGGCGATGACGCAAGGGGGTGTCTGCCCCCTGCGCTCAGACGGGAAGAGGGCGGCTCAGTGGTTCCAATTTGCACAATTTCGCAACGAAGGCGGGCAGGCCGCTGGGAAGGGAACATGCTGGTGATCGTTTCGCTGGCTCCGATGGAGGGGCTCACAGGGCGCACGCTTTCGTACATGATGATGTTCTACGCTGCAACGGTGCTCCCCATGCTGGCGTGCCTTGCGCTGTACGTCCGCAACAAGTCAAGCCACTCGCTGCGCTACTTCATCCTTGCGGGCTACAGCATCATGTACGTCTTCGTCCTGCTCACGGGCAGCACCACCATGGTGTTTACCTACATCTTCCCGCTGCTGTCCCTGATCGTTCTGTACCACCAGCCAAAGCTGGTCTTGATGGTGGGTGTGGTGGCGCTGCTGGCCAACCTCGCATACGACGCGCGGCTCTATCTGGACGGCATGGTCACGCTGGAGACCAGCAAGGACCTGGAGATTCAGCTGGCACTCATCGTCTTGTGCTTTGGCTTCCTGTATGTGGCATCCAAGCTCTATGACGACATCAACCGCCAGAACCTGGAGCATGCGCACACCATCGAGGAGAAGAACCGAGAGATCCAGCAGATGACGCTGGACACCATCACCACCATCGCCAACATCATCGATGCCAAGGACGAGTACACCCAGGGCCACTCCCAGCGCGTGGCCGAGTACTCGTCTGCCATCGCGCGCAAGATGGGCTATTCGGAAGAGGCGATCGCCAAGATCCGCTACATCGCGCTGATGCACGACATCGGCAAGATCGGCATCCCAGACGCCGTGCTGAAGAAGCCGGGCCGCCTTGACGACGACGAGTTCTCCACTATGAAGGAGCACGTGGACATCGGCGCCGGGATTCTTGAGGGCAATCACATGATCGAGGGCCTGGCGCTGGGCGCGCGCTACCATCACGAGAAGTACGACGGCAACGGGTACTCGAGCGGCCTGAAGGGCGACGACATCCCAGAGATCGCGCGCATCATCGGCCTTGCAGACGCCTACGATGCCATGACCTCAGACCGCGTCTACCGCCGGCGTCTTTCTGACGAGGACGTGATCGAGGAGATTCGCCGGAACAGGGGCACCCAGTTCGACCCCCACATCGCCGACCTCTTCTTGGAGATGCTCGAGGAGGAGTCCGCCGCCAAGCAGCCCCAAGGGGCCTAGCGGGCCGGAGGGTACTGCTGCTGCCGCCGCCCCTACTCCGCGTTGCCGGGCTGGGTGCTCGTGAACAGGGCGATGCCCTTCTTCAGCACGTTGAGCTGCGAGGTCAGGTAGAACTCGTCTTCGAACAGCGCATAGTGGACGCATGCGCGGATGAAGATGAAGATGAGGCCCCTGAGGGTGTCTGCCGGGATGCCGAGCGCCCCAGAGAGCTCCTCTGCGTATTCCGCATAGCGCTTGTCAACGCCTTCGAAGAAGATCCGACCGTACTCGCGGTACTTGGGATGCGTGTAGACCTGGTACATAAGGCGGTACTTCTTGCCGTGCTTCTTCGCCGTCCAGTAGGGGGTCTTGTCGATGTAGCTGTCGAGCTCTGCTGCGCTGCGCGGTGCGCGGGCCATGAAGTCGTCCTCAACTTTGCTCATGCAGTACTCGGTGGACTGGATGATGAGGTCGTCGAGGTTTTCGAAATAGGTGTAGAGGGTGGCCGTCGAGCAGTCGCACGCCTTTGCCAGGGCCTTGATGCCGGTGCCGCTCAGCCCGTGCTCTGCGTAGCATGCAAAGCACTTCTCCATGAGCTCGGCCTTCTTGCGCTGGTACTCCTCTTCGTTACGCACTCGCACGCCCGCAAACCTCCCAACTAGAACAGTGTAGTTCCCCGAAGTATAGCCCAGTGCACTGAGCATGCGGTTGGGGACAGGCCCCCGCAGGTTGGGGACAGGCCCCGCACGCGGATGGGGACAGGCCCCCGCGAATGGGGACAGGCCCCCGCGAATGGGG
>JBJEHM010000106.1:0-3072 GCA_051876075.1 Coriobacteriales bacterium | reverse complement strand
GGGGCCTGTCCCCAAAGGTGTCACAGCGGGGCGCTATGATGGCGGGGTACAACTTCTATTTGTTGGCCAAGCCAGCAGGAGAGGAACCATATGGAGAGGACACGCATTGCGGCCCTGTACGCAGACGCCGCGACGCTCGAGGGCAGCACGGTCACGGTGGCGGGTTGGGTCCGCTCGATCCGCGACATGAAGAGCTGCGGCTTCGTCACCATCAACGACGGCTCCTGCTTCCGCGACCTCCAGGTCGTCATGAGTAGGGACGGCTTTGCGGACTACGAAGAGATCTCGCACCAAAACGTCGGCGCCGCCCTCGTGGTGCGCGGCACCGTCAAGCTCACGCCAGACGCGCCGCAGCCGCTCGAGCTCGTGGCCCAGAGCATTCAGGTAGAGGGCCCATCCGCCCCGGACTACCCGCTGCAGAAGAAGCGCGCCACCGTGGAGTTCCTGCGCACCCAGCAGCATCTGCGCCCGCGCACCAACCTCTTCCGCGCGGTCTTCCGCGTGCGCTCCGCCGCCGCCTTCGCCATCCACAGCTTCTTCCAAGAGCGCGGCTTTGCCTACATCAACACGCCCATCATCACCGCCAGCGATGCAGAGGGCGCGGGCGAGATGTTTCGCGTCACCACCATCGACCCTGCCAACCCTCCGCGTGACGAGCACGGTGCGGTCGACTACAGCCAGGACTTCTTCGGCGTGCCGGCCAGCCTCACCGTGTCCGGCCAGCTCAACGCAGAGAACTTCGCCCTCTCCATGGGCGACGTCTACACCTTCGGCCCCACCTTCCGCGCAGAGAACTCCAACACCGCCCGCCATGCCGCGGAGTTCTGGATGGTCGAGCCAGAGATCGCCTTTGCCGACCTCGAAGACGACATGAACCTCGCCGAGGACATGCTGCGCACGGTGATCGGCTACGTGCTCGAGCACTGCCCGGAAGAAATCGCCTTCTGCAACAAGTTCGTCGACAAGGGCCTGCTTGAGCGCCTGCAGCATGTGGCGAACAGCAGCTTTGCCCGCGTGAGCTACACAGAGGCCGTCCAGATCCTGCAAGACGCAGCGGCGGCCGGTCATGAGTTCCAGTATCCGGTTGAGTGGGGCATGGACCTGCAGACCGAGCACGAGCGCTACCTGGCAGAGGAGCACTTCAAGCTCCCCACCTTCGTCTACGACTACCCGGCCGGCATCAAGGCCTTCTACATGCGCCTCAACGACGACGGCCGCACCGTCGCCGCAGCGGACTGCCTGGTCCCCGGCATCGGAGAGATCGTGGGCGGCTCCCAGCGCGAGGAGCGCCTGGACGTGCTGGAGCGCCGCATCGCGGAGCTCGGCATGGACGCCAGCCAGTACGAGCACTACTGCGATCTGCGCCGCTACGGCGGCTGCAAGCACGCTGGCTTTGGCCTGGGCTTTGAGCGCCTGGTCATGTACCTCACCGGCGTCTCCAACATCCGCGACGTCATCCCCCACCCCCGCACGGTGGGCAATGCGGAATTCTAGAGGGGAGGGCGCACCATGCCTCTGGACGAGCTGAACAACACCCTTATTAGCATCACGGGCTCCATCGACAGCTTCATGTACACCTACATCCTGGTTACGCAGAGAGCATCCCCGGGCTGCCGCCAACGGAGTGCTGGCACCTGACGGAAGAGCAGCTGCAGCCCGTGGACGAAAGGCCCATCGCCCAGTTTGCAGACGATGTTGTGGATGCCGTCACCACCCCGGTGGACTAAGCGCGCTTCCAGCGGCAGCGCGCAGGCCGCTCCTTGCGGTTTTGCGCTTGCTTCATCTGGGAGCTGGCTGTACCAGCGGCGGGCGAGTCGAGTAAAATAGACAGAATCTGCGTCAAGCCCAAACCTAAGGAGCGCGACTATGGATATAACTGTTGAAGCTGCAATGCCCTGGCTGCTGGCCGCACTGGCCGTGCTGGGCATCGTGGCGCTCATCGCCTTGATCGTAGTGCTCGTCAAGGCTGCCAAGGCGGTTTCTGGCGTCAACGAGCTGGTGGAGACCGCCAACCAGCAGCTCAAGCCCACGCTTGAAAACGTCAACGCCATGGTCGAGGGCGTCACACCCTCCGTCAAGACGCTGGGCCCCGCGCTCGAGAAGGTCGACCCGCTGGTAGACCGCGTCCAGCTCACGGTTGACACCGTCAACTTGGAGCTGCTGCGTGTGGACGGGATCTTGGAGGACGTGGAGCAGGTCACAGACGTTGCCGGCAACGCGGCCACTACGGTCAACAACATCGTCAGCGCTCCCAGCGAGGCCGTGGCGGGCCTGCTCGACAAGGTCAAGGGCGCGATCGACGATGCAACCGGCACCACAGAGGCCAGCAAGAAGCGCTTTGTCTACCCCGTAGGCAAGGGCAAGCAAGATCAGAGTTAAGCGGTGCAGCCGCCCGCAACCCGTATAGAGAGAAACAAAAAGGAGCAACACGTGAAGAGAATGACCTGCGCAGAGCTGCGGGACGCCTACATCAAGTTCTTCGAGGAGAAGGGCTGCCAGCACTGGCCCTCTTCCTCCCTGGTCCCAGACGACCCCTCCCTGCTGCTGACCGTTGCGGGCATGGTGCAGTTCAAGCCCTACTTCCTGCAGCAAAAGCACCTCGACCCCAAGTACATCGGCGCCACCACCTCGCAGAAGTGCGTCCGCACCAATGACATCGACGTCATCGGCACAGACGGCCGCCACCTGAGCTTCTTCGAGATGCTGGGCAACTTCTCCTTTGGCGAGTACTTCAAGGAGGAGATGTGCGAGTGGGCATGGGAGTTCTCCACCCAGGTGATGGAGCTCGAGCCCGAGAAGATCTACGTCACCATCTACGAGGAAGACGAGGAGACCGCCGGCATCTGGGAGCGCGTGGGCGTCGACCCCAGCCACATCTCCCGCCTGGGGGAGGACGACAACTTCTGGCGCGCCGGCCCCACCGGCCCCTGCGGCCCCTGCTCCGAGCTCTACTACGACCAGGGCGAAGAAGTGGGTTGCGGCGATCCCGACTGCGCCCCCGGCTGCGACTGCGACCGCTTCCTGGAGTACTGGAACTGCGTCTTCACCCAGTACGACGGCCAGGAAGACGGC
>JBJEHM010000105.1:0-2090 GCA_051876075.1 Coriobacteriales bacterium | reverse complement strand
AGGGCCTGAAAGCGTCGCACGTAGGGAGGACCTGCCGCTGGCGGGTCCTCCTTGTTTTGTCATCCTTGCAGACCTCGGTGCACAAACACGCATATCGGGTCTTTGGGAGCGCGGACCCGCGTCTCCAGCTGCATCAGGCCGTGTTAGGGCGTCATTTTCAGCTGCTCCAGAACAACTCCTTGAGCTCCTGGCGCGTCTTGACGCCCGTCTTTGTGTAGACGCGGTTGAGGTGCGACTTGACGGTGCCGGGTGCCACGCAGAGGGCGCTCGCGATGTTCTGGTTGTCGAGCCCCTGCAGCAGCAGACGCAGGGTGTCTTGCTCGCGCACGGTGAGTTGGTAGCGCTGGGCAAAGCGCGGGAAGCTGCGGTCGAGCTGCATGGCCGCTACGTCGTTGAGCTCTGTCTGCGGGGTTGCCCCGTAGCGGGCAGAGATGCTCCTGCGCGCCCCGCGTATGCTGTAGAGGCCGAAGAAGAGCACCAAGATGTTTTCGCTCACGCTGTGCTCGCTCACAAAGGGCTGGCCTGTGTCTCCTGGGCCGGTGACGAGCGGGGATGCCAGGAGTATGGACCATGCGTTCTCTGCAAAGTTGGCTGCGACCATCACGAGGGTGAGTACCAGCAGCCATGCCATGCAGCGCATGCCCTTTTTGCGGCTTGCGCTTTGGAGGGCGGCGTACTTGTAGGTGGTGTATATGGCGGCGCAGGCGAGGAAGACCAGGCGCAGGCTGTAGAACGCCATCTGGGTGGCGGGGGAGGAGGGCAGCAGCAGCGCGATGACAAGACAGGCTGCTGCATAGAGTGCCCCTGGCGCCGCGCGTATGAAGCGCCCGTGCACGTCGAGGTACTCGCAGACCACCTGCCACACGCAGGCCAACACACCCGCTGAGATGAGTGTGCGCTCGATGGGGTGGGGGATGGCAGTGGCGGACAGCTGACCGGTGCCCATGCCAAACGATGCCTCCATGAACACGAGCAGGCAGTCTGCCAGGTAGAAGAGCGCAGCACCCATGACATAGAGGTGGGTGCTGTTGTGCGAGGCGCACCATGCGGCACGCGACATAGTCGAGCAGCTGAGGCAGACACCCATGATGACGATCGTGTAGACGGTAAAGAGCTCGCTCATAGTCGACCCCCTTGGTTTCAGGGCCGCGTTTGCGCTCGGGCGAGCAAAGTGCTGGGCCGGTTCAAGCGTGTCGCGGCCTCTGTCATCGGCGTGGCACCGGGGAACAGCGCTGCCATACCTCTCTTTCATTGTACGAGCCAGGAGGCATTGAACCGAGGTTGCAGCCCAAAATAGGCGGGTTCAATTTGGTTCAGGTGGCACATCCGCGCGCTCTATCCCTCTTTGAACCTCCGCTGCAACCAGCTTGGGCCTTGCCCTGCGGCCGCGCAGGCCGAATGCTGGGTGAGGGGAGGGGTTCAGCCGCGTGTAATCCCGGCTTCCTCCCGCGTGCGCCAGAAAGGAGCAGGGCAGATGAGAAAGATCCATGTTCGCACGTTTGCACCGCCGGGGCTATTCACCCCAGAAGCGTTCTTTGAGCTCTTGGCGGGTCTTGACGCCGACCTTACCGTAGATGTGGTTGAGATGGGCCTTGACGGTCCCCAGAGAGACACCCTCGCCACCAGTGAGGCTCTAGTCGTCTTCAGATTAGAGGTGGAGGCACCAGAGGAGTTCATTTGGGTTTAGCCGCGTTGGCCCTTTGAATAATCCCGTTTATGCCTCGCGTTAACCCCGGTTTCAACTGTTCTGGCTGTGCCGCCGCGCCCATAGTTCGGGCCAGAAAGGGCCGTGTCCCTGCGAATTGGCGATCGGGCTGCGCAAGCGCCCCCGGCACAGAGAGGAGCACCACAATGGCAAAGAAGGACTACATCGATACCTGCGACTTCACCAAGGAGGAGCTGCTCGACATGATCGAGCTGGCGCGCTCCATGAAGACCATGATCAAGGAGGGCGGCCGCTATCCTAAGGTTCTTAAGGACCAGACCCTCGGCATGATCTTTCAGCAGGTTTCCACCCGCACCCGCATCTCCTTCGAGACCGCGATGACCGACCTCGGCGGCCACGCCCAGTTCTTCGGCCCCGGCTCCGT
>JBJEHM010000104.1:0-2102 GCA_051876075.1 Coriobacteriales bacterium | reverse complement strand
GTCATCATCGAGGTCGCGCGGAGCACCGCGGAGCGCGCCAACCGCATCGCACAGCTGATAGTGCACTAGACGCCGCTTCTGACCTGTGTAAATGCCCTGAGAGGGCCTTAGATTCGCGTCTAAGGCCTTTTCTCGCTTTCGATGGGTTCTTGGTCGTTGTTTCGGCCCGTCCCGCTCACCTTGCTGGCGTACTTGAGCTGCATCTCCGGGCTCAGGTCCGCGAACATCATCCTCACACCGCGCTTAAACCGCTCGTAGTCAGGCTCACCGTGGACGATTACCTCGGCCATGGCCGCTCCTCCTCTCCCTGCACTGTCAGTTGCGGTGATGTTACCTCTCGAAAGGCCGTCGTTTTTTGTCACATTTGTTACTGCAGTGAACTTTATTGGCAAAACATTAGTAGAGAACCTTACGTCTCTCCTTCGTCTCCCGCGCTCCGCTGGATAGAGCGCGGAGGTGTTGGTATCTGTGTGTGTCGCGAAAGGGGTGATCGCCATGATCTTCGACGAGAGGAGACCGCTGCCCAAAGACGGCCGCTACTGCGCCTACCTGCGCAAGAGCCGCGAGGAGGAGAGGGCCGAGCAGCTCGGGCAGGAGAAGGATGTCCTCGCCCGCCACGAGGCCATGCTCAAGATCACGGCCGACATGAGGGGCCACGAGATCGAGAAGGCCTACCGGGAGGTGCTCTCCGGGGAGAGCATCGCAGAGCGCGATGCCATCAAGGACCTCATCGTCGACGTCGAGGCCGGCAAGTGGGACGGCATCTACGTCGTCGCCGTCGACCGCCTGGCGCGCGGCAACAAGAAGGACCAGGGGGCGATCTGCGAGCTGCTGGAGGCCTATGAGACGTTCGTGATCACGACCAGCTGCTACTACGACTGCAGCAACGAGCAGGACCTCGACGCGGTGGCAAACCTGCTCGACGACGCCCACAAGGAGTACAAGGCCGCCGCCAAGCGCATGCACGCCGGCGCGGTGCTCAGCGTGCTTCAGGGCCAGTTCATCGGCTCATTCGTGCCCTACGGCTTCGAGAAGACCGTGACCGAGGACGGCAAGAGGAGCCTGGCCCCTGTCGAGGAGGAGGCCAAGTGGGTGGTCAAGATGTTCGAGTGGTACGACGAGGGCGATACCATGTGGGGCATAGCAAAGAGGCTCAACGACCTGGGCGTCGACCCGCCGCGGCGCAGCAAGGGCGCGGGATGGCGCAAGGAGGGCGTGACCGGCATCTTGAAGAACCCCTGCTACGCGGGGTGGGCGGTCTGGGGCCGGCACAAGAGCAAGAAGAAGTTCAGCACGGACGTCATGAAACGCAAGCGCGTCCACTACCGGGACGACAACTACATCAAGGCCCCTGCTCTGTGGGACCCGATTGTCAGCCAGGAGCTGTTCAACCGCGTGCAGGAGCGCATCAAGGGCAACAAGCCCTTCTCGCCCTCCACCAACACCGTGAACCCGCTGGCGCACCTGCTGTTCTGCTCTGGCTGCGGCCGCAGCATGCTCTACCTCACCAACTCACGCGACGGCAAGCGCCGCTACCAGCACCAGAACTGGTACGCCAACTGCGGCCAGAAGGGGACGTTCGCCAGCGTCGTGCTCGACAAGCTGGCCGACGTGCTGCAGGCGCGCGTCGACGACATAGAGGTGAGCCTCGAGGCGGGGAAGCAGACGAGGGAGCGCGCGCAGGCCCAGGAGGCCGCGGATAGGCTCGCCAAGCAGCTCGCCGACCTCGACAAGCAGGAGACGGAGCTCGCCCGCCTGCGCGCAAAGGGCGAGATCACGGCCGAGGTGATGCGCCGCGCTCAGGCCGAGGTCGGCGATGAGCGCGCCCAGGCGAAGGAGCGCCTTGCCGAGGCCAACCGCACCCTCGAGCGCGAGGAGCACGCAGAGGCGCTGGCCACCACGCTGCACAAGGCGATCGAGGTCATACGAGACCCAGAGGCCCCCGGCGCTGCGAAGAACAAGTTCCTGCGCGACGTCATCGACCGCATCGAGTACAGCAACGACAGCGAACCAGGCTCTGACGACAAGCTGCGCCTCGAGGTCTACCTGAAGTAGCCAGGGCGCTCGACCGCGCCCTTGGCAGCCTGTCGGCACGGTTTAGA
>JBJEHM010000103.1:0-2105 GCA_051876075.1 Coriobacteriales bacterium | reverse complement strand
TTCCAAGAAGACCGCCAGGCTGCGCTGGACGCCGGCATGAACGGCCACATAGCCAAGCCCATAGAAGTCGCCAAGCTCGCCGAGGCCCTGCTCAGCACCTGCTAGGGGCGCGGACGGCGTGGGTTGCGGGGGCTGCTGGCCAAAAAAGTGCGTTTGACGGCGTTTGCTGTCCCGGAATACACGTTTGACGGTGTTTGTAAAAATACGAACACCGTCAAACGGCACTTTGCGGCCACAAAACACCGTCAAACGCACATTCGCGGCACATTCGCGGCCAGCAGCCTGGGCGTGCGGCGGGACCTTAGCTGCGGCGAGTCGACGCTCCGGACGCCGGCAGCAGTTGACTCGGCGGGTCAGCGCCGGGGACGATCACAGTCTCTCGAGAGTGCGCCTGCAGTTCGCCTCTATCTCGTCTAGCATCTTGCTCGCTATGCCATCCACGCCCTCAATCCCCTGCAGCCGCGCCTCGCCGGCCGCCTCCGCAAGCGCGCCGGGGACGACCCGCGCCATAGCCTCCATCCTCCTCTTGAGCAGGTCGCTCCCCAGGCCAAGCTCCTCGAGGCCGCTGTTCCTCACCATGGACTCGATGTTGCCTGCGCCCACCATCCCAAAGCGGTTCTCGCCGCCGATGGAGAGCGCGGCGCGCAAGGGCCTGCGCTTCGAGGGCAAAAGGGAGCGGTACGGCGCGATCGAGGCGACGTCGTACAAGGGAGCAAGGCGCGCGCCCTGCGCTGTGAGCAACAGCGAGTGGTTTTTCGCGTGCGCATCCGTGGCGCCGATCAGGTAGTTGAAGAAGGTGTACAGAATGAAGCGGTAGACGTTCTCGCGGGCGTCGAGCCCTGTTGCCTTCAGCAGCTCGAGGATCCGCGGGCTGTTGGGTCCTCCCTGGTCGGCGTACTTCGCCTCGGGAGAGACGCCGAGAGCTTGGCAGAGATCCTCTTGGTGAAGCCGAACAACGAGGCCGCGGTGATCCCTCAGGCGGTCGTAGCGCTCGATGACGACGGCCTGCTCATCGCCAAAGCGCGAATACTCCACCGCCGCGCACGGCAGGCCGATCTTGCTCGCCGCCTTCATGGACAGGAACTCGACGAATGCCTGGCCGCTCATGCCCGTGACCCCCGGCTTGAGGATGTGGGTTGTCGCGGCAGCACCCGCGCACTCATGCCAGCGCCCCCGCTCGCGCCTCAGGGCGAGCTTCGCCTGGCAGCCCCCGAGCGACCAATGCCCCTCGGAGGGATCGCCCCCAAGCCAAGCGACAGCCGCGTCCTCGCGTATCGCAGCGAGCCTCTGCCCGATCTCGTCCTCGGAGAGAGCGACCAGGCAGCTCGGGTCGTCTTGAGGCGGGGGCTCTGTGCCGCTGGGGCACACCTGCACAGCGCCTGGGCAGTCAGAGCCCAGGACGCCGAGCAGGCGGAACGGGTTGTTCCCGGACACCCCGTACCTCGCGCCGATCGCGCTGCGGGTGCCAGCCTCGTCTGGGAGGAGGCCCATCAGGAACGGCCTGACCACGCGGTCCCCAAAGCGCTCGATGCCCACGGGCATAGACAGCGACAGCGGCGCGCCGCTGTAGGATGGATCGTACTCGAAGGAAACCTTGCCGTCCCTGTCCTCGGAGAGCACGCCGCATAGCGCGCCGGCGATGTAGAGGTCGAGCTCGCTTGCCGCTGAGGTCATCTCGGCTCCTCGTCGTCGAGCTTCCAGAGGTCGCCCAGCTCGTACTCGGGGACGGGGACCGCGGCGGCGGGCTGCCGCTTGGGAGCGGGGAGGTTGTCACCGTACTCGACGAACATCGACAGCCCCAGCGCGTCGAGCAGCTTGAGGTAGTTGCCCAGGCCGAAGTTCGGGCTCTCGCCCTGCTCGAGCGCGTAGAGCGTCCGCGCGCCGATGCCGGTCTGCTCGGCGAGCGCCGCGCGCGACAACCCCCTGTCCTCGCGCACGCGCCGTATGATGCTCCCTGCCGACTCGCTGCTCCTGACCTTGCCCATGGGCGCCCCCTATTGCCGAATTCTGCAATAGGCAATATATAGCGTTACGCAGAATACGGCAAGCTACACCAACAGCGCCGCGACGGCCTGTACAAGGCGCTTTCTGCTATGGGCTACCCC
>JBJEHM010000102.1:0-8703 GCA_051876075.1 Coriobacteriales bacterium | reverse complement strand
CGGTTTTGAGTGGTGCACCCAAATCGGAAACATCTAACATTTAGACATACACTTCAATAGTACTTCTAGTATCAGGAAATCAAAGACTACTGTATGCAAACTTACATACCTACAGACAGCTTAGATACACAAAACAAAAGAATGTTTCACGTGAAACAAAACGTGCCTAGCTATGAATAGTAAATGCCGTATACTCACTACAACACGCTAGGAAAGGAGAATCGTGAGTACTGAAGTGCGAAAAGAAGCAAATCGCGATTGCTTGATTCTTGGAGTGATCAACCAAAAAGGTGGAGTTGGGAAATCTACCACAGCAGTAAACCTATCTGCAGCGCTGGGTGAACAAGGTTTCAAAGTGCTTCTGGTTGATCTGGATCCACAAGGAAACAGCTCTTCTGGAATAGGTTTTGACAAAACAGACTGCGAATTAAGTTCGTATGACTGTCTGCTGAACGACGATGCTGAAACTCAAAGCATTATTGAAGAAGTTAACATACGTGGTGTTGACTTAATTCCTGCAACAATCGATCTTGCCGGTGCGGAAGCAGAGCTCGTTCAGGAGATCTCACGTGAATCACGGTTAAAGGAAGCTCTAGAAGAGGTGGAAGCTGAGTATGACTTCATCATCATTGATTGCCCACCATCACTAGGCTTACTGACTATCAATGCACTAACTGCAGCAAATCAGCTCATAATTCCTATTCAATGTGAGTTCTTTGCACTCGAGGGCCTCGCAAAGATTATGGATTCCGTGAATATGGTGAAGAAGCGCCTGAATAAGAAGCTAGAGATATTTGGTGTTGTAATCACGATGTTCGATGGAAGAACCTCCTTGGCAAAGCAAGTTGCAGAAGAAGTACAGAATTACTTTGGCGAAAAGGTGTTCTCAACAAAGATTCCTCGAACTGTGCGCATCAGTGAAGCACCTGGATATGGCTTGCCAATTACCGAGTATGAGCCTAATGGAAAAGGCGCAAAGGCATATAGAGATCTAGCAGAAGAGACAATCGAGAGATACTACGCACTATAAACGAATAAGTGTTCGATTCACTCTACAATTGGAGTTAGAAAATGGCAGCAAAGGCAAAAGGTGGATTGGGTAAGGGATTGGGAGCGCTGTTTGAAGAAGCGACAATGGAGTCTGGAACCAAAGAGAAGCAAAAAGGTGACACAACACTCCCAATTGAGCAGATCGAACCAAATCCTGATCAACCTCGCTCAAACTTTGATCAAGCTGCACTCGATGACTTGGCTGATTCAATTAAGAAAGAAGGTCTCCTTCAGCCGATTCTAGTGCGTCCTCATGATGGCATGTATCAAATAATTGCAGGAGAACGACGCTATCACGCATGTAAACAAGCAGGTTTACAAGAGGTGCCGGTGCGTATCCTTGAGATGGATGAAGAGCAGATGCTGCGTGTTGCATTGATTGAGAATCTTCAGAGAAGCGACCTGAATGCAATTGAAGAGGCACGTGGCTATAAGAACTTGATGAGGATTGGGAACCTCACGCAGGCTGAGCTTGCAGAGGCTGTATCTAAATCACGCAGTGCTGTTGCAAACAGCCTTCGTCTTCTCGACCTTCCAGAAGAAATCCAAGAATATATCTACGAAGGCAAGATTACCGCTGGCCATGCGCGTGCGATTCTCTCAGTTCCGGAATATGAGAAGCGGCTCAAGCTGGCAGAGAAGATCTACAGCGAGAACCTCAGTGTTCGAGAGGCCGAAAGCGTTGCGCGCCTTTATGCAGCCGGAAACCTTGAGCGCCCAGTAAGGCCTGCAGCTCCTAGAAGCTACAAAGTGGTCGCAAAGGAGTTGAAAGCACGCTTCAATACCCCTGTTAAGGTGAAGACTACCGGTGGAAAGAATCGCATCGAAATCGAGTTCAAAGATGAGGATGACCTGCAGCGTATCTACCAGCTAATCAAGAACCAGATGTAGCAGCTCGTCAATCCAAGCAAACGAAGGCGCCCTTCTCAGTTGAGGAGGGCGCCTTCGTTAGTAATGAGGAATATACGGTGTGCGTTATGCCTTAACTTCAGCCTGGAAGAACTCGCTGAACTCATGCTCAGAGAGGTCAGGGAAGCAGGAATCGAAGATTTCGCACAGCTCTGCATTGGTGTCGCGAACAAAGCGCGCGCCCTTACGTGAGAGGGTGACGCTAGCTGCGCGGCGGTCCTTGTTGTTGCATGCGCGGTTGATGAGGTTGCGATCAGTGAGCGTGCGGATGGAAAGTGATGCGACGTTGGGACGAATGTCGATGAAGGCGCTCAGGTCCTTAAGACGCATGCCCTTGTTGTTGTTGCCGAGCACGTGGAGTATGCGAGCCTCATTGGGGGAGAGGTCGATGGAACGCTCGTACTCGGTCATCTTGGAAAGGAAGAACGAGATGCTCTCAATAATGAGAACACGAGTGATGTGAAGGATGACCTCTTCCTGGCTGTGATCGAGGTTGAGGTCTCGTGCGATGCGAGTTGCGATAGAGCTGATGTCTTCTTCATCGGTGTCGAAAAAGACATGTGAGGATGCAGGAAGAAGAAGCTGGAGGAGCTCATCGCGGTTGGAAGGAGGGTAGGTGCAGTCCTTCTCAAAACCCTTTGTAACAGCAGGAATGAAGTTGGGAGTGATGTCGATACCTTTTTGGGTGATGTTGATGTAGACGTTACGGCGGTCGAGGTCGTCGTAGGAGCGGCTGATGAAGCCGTCATCCACCATATGGTTGACAGCAGCAGTAATGGTGCTGGGCTTGAGGAAGAGCGAGGTGCCAACGTTGCCGATAGGATGTGACTCATGGGTGCCAACGTAGAAGAGAATGCGTGATTGAGTAATGTTGAGACCGCAGGAGTCTCTGACATTCTTGTCGATGCAGTTGTTGAGCTTGATAAAGTGATTGATCCAGTCGAGTCGCGACCCGATGGACAAGTCAGCTGTGGTCATAATGCCCCCTCGCATAACAAACCGATGACCTGAACGTAGAAATACATGCTCATCAGCAACATAGGGCTGCGACGAGCAAATGAATACATCAAGAACAAGAATAGATAAATCTAATGAAACAAACTATAGAAATCGGTTTATTAGGGACTTCTTTACTGGTATAAATAATATACTGTTAAATTATAGATAGTTAAACAGTGATATTAGATTTCGAATTCTAAAATTAAAACAGCAGGTCACAATAGGTATAGATAAATTCTATTCTGTTTAAAAGATAATGATTAAAGTTACAAACAGTTAGTTTAGACCGATACAAGAATAAAATTTAACAAACGACTGCTTAGTGTGTTGAATAACAGCGCTGTGTTTGGATAAGCTGGCCGCATGCTCCGTCGATGTCAGAGCCGCGGGAATCACGGATGCTCACCTGTATGCCAGCGCGCTCAAGGGCGCTCTTGAACTCGGGCATGCGCCCCGACGGCTCCATGAGATAGGCTTGCTGTGAATCCTCCGCCTGCTTGATGGGATTGAGGGGGATGAGGTTGACATGGCAGAGCATGCCGCGGCAGAACTCGATCAGGGCCTCGAGCTGCTCGGGTGTGTCGTTGACGCCGTCCATAAGGGCGTATTCCAGCGAAGGCCTGCGGCCGGTGATCCGCCCGTAGTCGATGAGCGCTGCGCGCAAGCGGGGGAGGGGATGGGCCTTTACGCCGGGCATGATCTGGTCGCGCGTCTCTTGGACGGCGCTGTGCAGGCTGATAGCAAGGGTGAACTGCTCGGGTTCCTTGGCAAAGCGCTCGATACCGCCGATGATGCCGCAGCTGGAAAGCGTGATGTGGCGGGCGCCGATGCCAAGGCCGAGCTCCGCGTTGAGGCGGCGCAGGGCCTGGAGGCTGGCCTCGTAGTTGGCAAAGGGCTCTCCCTGGCCCATGGCGACAACGTTGGTCACGCGCGTGCCAAAATCAGCGCCCACCAGGCGAACCTGCTCCACCATTTCCCCAGCAGTGAGGTTGCGCGTGAAGCCACCCCACCCGGTGGCGCAGAAGGCGCAGCCCATGGCGCAGCCGGCCTGGGTGGAAAAGCACACCGTGAGGCGCGTTCCGTCGTGAGAGGGGATGCCAACCGTCTCCACAGCCACTCCGTCTGCAAAGCTCACGAGGTACTTGCGCGTGCCGTCTGCGCTCTGCTGGCGCGCAGTGACCAGCGGCAGCCGCAGGGTGCAGACGCTGGCAAGCTGGGCGCGCAGATCCTTGGAGAGGTTGGTCATCTCGTCGAAGGAGGCCACACCCTTCTGCCACAGCCACTGCTCGAGCTGCTTGACGCGGAACTTGGGTTGCCCAAGGCGCGCGACCACGAGCTCCTCGAGCTGCGCGTGGGTGAGGGCCTTGATGTCGATGGGGGCGCTGGCGTCCATGTGGGTCTCCGGTAAGAAAAACGGGGCATGTGCGCTCCCGTAGGCTCATGAGTACAGTGCTCGGTTAAGATACCACCTGCGAGGAAAGAACCCATACGAGCAGAGGGGTCAACTATGGTCAACGCAACGCCCTGCAATCCCGCCACGACAAAGGTCACCCTGTTGAAGGGCGGCCGCAGCGGCGAGCGCGAGGTGTCCCTGCGCTCCGGTGCTGCCTGCGCTCAAGGTCTGCGCAGCATGGGCTTTCCTGTGACAGAAGTCGACACCGGTGAGCCGGACATGATCGCCCAGATCATCGCAAGCGAGCCAGACGTCGTGTTCTGCGCCCTGCACGGCAGGGACGGAGAAGACGGCCGCATGCAGGGCCTGCTCGAGCTCATGCGCGTCCCCTACACGGGCTCCGGCGTGCTCGCCAGCGCCCTGGCCATGGACAAGACCCGCGCCAAGGCCATCTACCGCCAGGCCGGCCTGCCCACCCCGGGTTCTGTGAACCTCGAGCGCGGCCTTGCGTACAGCGTTGAGGACATCGTTGCAGCGGTGGGGGAGCACTGCGTGGTCAAGCCCGCCAGCGAAGGTTCCAGCCTGGGCATGGCTATCATCGAGCGCGCAGAGGACCTGCCCGCCGCCATCGAGGAGGCCTTCAAGTTCGACTCGCTCCTGCTCGTGGAGAGCTTCGTCGCCGGAACAGAGACCACCATCGCCGTGCTCGGCAATGCAGAGCCAGAGGCGCTCCCCGTGATAGAGATCGTCACGCAGGAGAGCAGCGAGTTCTACGACTTCGACGCCAAGTACGCCCCTGGCGGCTCCACCCACATCATCCCTGCGCGCATCCCAGAAGAGCAGCTGGTCGAATGCCAGCGCCTGGCTGTTGCCGCCCACAAGGCCCTGGGCTGCAGGGGTGTTTCCCGCACTGACATCATCGTCTCGCCCGAAGGGGAGATGTGGATCCTGGAGACCAACACCCTGCCCGGCATGACCGCGACATCGCTGCTGCCAGATGCCGCAAAGAGCGTAGGCATCGAGTTCGGCCCCCTGTGCAAGCTGCTCGTAGAGCTCGCGCTGGAGCAGTAACCTCGCAAAGCGCCACCGTTTTGGAAAACTGAGGGGGCCGCTCGGCGGTTGATAGCGGCACGTTTCCTCCTGGTTGGTATTCTTGTGCGAATCAAGAACCCACTAGCCAGGAAGGAGAGCGCAATGTCTCAGCTCACAGAGATCCGCTGGCACGCGCGCGCTGGCCAGGGTGCCGTCACCGCCGCCAAGCTGGTTGCAGAGACCGCCCTTTCCCAGGGTCGCTACATGCAGGCTATGCCCGAGTACGGCCCGGAGCGTGCCGGTGCTCCGCTCAAGGCCTTCACCCGCGTGTGCGACGAGCCCATCGAGGTCCACAACAACGTCACCAACCCCGCCATTGTGGTGGTGCTCGACGACACCCTCCTGCCCATCGTCGACGTCACGGAGGGCATCCTGCCCGGCGGCAGCATCATCCTCAACACCAAGCTGAGCCCCGCCGTAGCGCGTGAGCAGCTCAAGGTGGGGGATGACATCACCGTGGCAACGGTGGACGCCTCTGGCATCGCCATGGACACCATCAAGCGCGACATCCCCAACGCTGCCATCGTGTCTGCCGTGATCAAGGTCACCGATGTGGTCCCCTTGGAGGAGTTCAAGGCGCACTTCGAGGGCTCCTTTGCCAAGAAGGAGCTGGTGCCCGCCAACATGGAGGCCATCGACCGAGCCTTTGAGGAGGTGCAGCTGTGATGAGTGCGAACAGCAGCGGCGCCCCGCGCAAGTGGGATGTGAGCCGCGTTGACCAGCAGAGCTACAAGGTGCTGCCCCTGGGTGGCGTCAACCCGGACGGCGGCAACTCCGTCAGCTACATCACCGGCGGCTGGCGCAGCGAGCGCCCCGTCTGGGACGCCGGCGCCTGCAAGCAGTGCCTGCTGTGCTGGGTCATGTGCCCCGACTCCTCCATCCTGGTGGAGGGCGGCAAGATGACCGGCATCGACTACGACCACTGCAAGGGCTGCGGCATCTGCGTGAACGAGTGCAAGTTCGGCACGCTGAAGATGGTCTCTGAGGCAGACGCCCTGAGCGCCGAGGGGAGGGAGTAGAGATGGCCGACAAGAAGATCCTCTCTGCAAACGGCAACCAGATGGTGGCCGAGGCCTACCGCCAGGCAGAGCCCGACGTCGTCTGCGCGTACCCCATCACCCCGCAGACCACCATCGTGGAGAACTTCGCCAAATATGTGGCCCAAGGCCGCGTCCACACGGAGTTCGTCACGGTCGAGAGCGAGCACTCCTCCATGAGCGCCTGCGTGGGCTCCTGCGCTGCCGGAGCGCGCACCTTCACCGCCACATCCAGCCAGGGCCTGGCCTACATGGTCGAGGAGCTGCCCATCGCGTCTGGCCTGCGCCTTCCCATCATCATGGCCAATGCCAACCGTGCCATCGCGGCACCCATCAACATCAACTGCGACCACTCCGACGTCATGCTCGCCGCAGACTGCGGCTGGCTGATGTTCTTTGCAGAGAACGCGCAGGAGGCCTACGACAACACGCTCGTGGCCATCCGCGCGGCCGAGGACCACAGGGTCCTGCTGCCGGCCATCACCGCGCTGGACGGCTTCATCACCTCGCACGCCATGGAACGCTGCGAGCTGATGGACGACGAGACCGTGGCCGCCTTCGTGGGCGAGCGCGACGCCGTCTTCCCGCTGCTCGACACCGCCAACCCCGTGGCAGTGGGCAGCTACACCAACGCCGAGCCCCATTACGAGGTCAAGAAGTCGCAGCGTGCCGCCATGGAGGCCGCCCGCGGCGTGATCAAGGAGTACGGCGATCAGTGGGCGCAAATCTGCGGGCGCCCCTTCGAGATGGTCGAATGCTATGGCTGCGAGGATGCAGAGCTCATCGCCGTGGTCATCGGCTCGTGCGCGGGCAACCTGCGCCATGTGGCCCGCGAGCTGCGCGCCCAGGGCAAGAAGGTGGGCGTGGCCCGCATCCGCGTGTACCGTCCCTTCCCGGCCGAGGAGCTGGCTGCCGCGCTGCAGGGTGCCAAGGCCGTGGCCGTGCTCGACCGCAGCGAGACCTACGGCGGGCAGATGGGCCCGCTGGGTCTGGAGACTGCGGCGGCCCTGTTCAAGGCCGGCGTGAGCGTCCCGCTCAAGAACTACCTCTACGGCCTGGGTGGCCCGGACGTCACCCTGGCGGACATGCACCGCGTGTTCAGCGAGCTGGAGCTGCTGGCCGCAGGCGATGCGTCTGTCGACGCGAGCATCGCCTACCTCGGTTCTGAGAAGGAGGGTGAGTAAGATGGCGAGCATCAAGGAGCTCTCTGCCCTGCCCGAGCGCCTCTGCGGCGGGCATCGCCTCTGCGGCGGCTGCGGTGCGGGCATCGCCGTGCGCCAGGTGCTGATGGGTGCGGGCGACAACGACGTCGTCGTCGCAAACGCAACCGGCTGCCTGGAGGTGTCCACTACGGTGTACCCCTACTCCAGCTGGAACGCTCCCTTCATCCACAATGCCTTTGCCAACGGCGCGGCGACCTGCTCTGGCGTGGAGGCCGCCTACAAGGGCCTCAAGCGCGTTGGCAAGATCCCCGCAGACAAGGAGATCAAGTTCGTCTGCTTTGGCGGCGACGGCGGCACCTACGACATCGGCTTCCAGAGCCTCTCTGGCGCCATGGAGCGCGGCCATGACATGGTCTATGTCTGCTACGACAACGGCGCCTACATGAACACCGGCATCCAGCGCTCCAGCGCCACGCCCCACGGCGCCTGGGCCACCACTTCCGAGGTGGGCTCCGCTCAGCAGGGCAAGGAGCAGCGCCGCAAGGACCTCACCAGCATCCTGGCAGCCCACCACATCCCCTACGTGGCGCAGGCGTCTGTCAGCCACTGGAAGGATCTCGTCTCCAAGGCTGAGAAAGCCTTCAACACCCCCGGCCCGGCCTTCATCAACGTGCTCGCGCCCTGCCCGCGCGGCTGGCGCATCCCCAGCGACCAAACGGTCGAGATCGCGCGCAAGGCCGTGCAGTCCGGCTTCTGGCCGCTGTTCGAAGTCGAGGACGGCACGTGGAGCATGACCAAGATCAAGGGCGAGAAGCTGCCGCTGGTTGAGTTCATGAAGCCCCAGGGTCGCTTCAAGCACCTGTTCAAACCCGGCAACGAAGAGCTACTGGAGCAGCTGCAGCGCGAGTGCGACGAGTACTACGCCTACATCGAGCGCCGCTGCGAGCTGGAGGGCTAGGCGCCCGCGAACACAGAGCCTTCACGAGGGGGAGCGTGTCTTCGGACCGCTCCCCCTTCTGCGTGCTGTTGAACCTGCGGGGGCCGGGGAGGAGAGGAGCCC
>JBJEHM010000101.1:0-8770 GCA_051876075.1 Coriobacteriales bacterium | reverse complement strand
CAGGTGCCGCAGTAGAGCGCGACGGCACCAAAGCTGGGCCCCGCAAACAGCACCCCGGGCATTCAGGGCACAGCCACCGCCCCGGACCGGAGGCGCGCAAGCGCCGTAGTGGAGAAAACTCAGGTTGATCCGCAACACCGTGTCTTGAGTCCCAGTCCCCTGACTCTACTGGAGATTTCTCCACGCGCTCACTTCGTTCGCTTGGTCGAAATGATGTGTTGAGAAGTGTTCGCAGTCACAGGGCTCGAACGGTAGCAGAAGGAGCGCGCCGTGAAGCCTAGGGAAACACTGATTAATGCAGGATTCAAGCTCTTTTGGCGCACATGACCTGCGACGATGTCGTGCTCAAAGCAATTAATCAGCGTTTCCCTAGGTGCCGTTCACACGCGCTTGCTGATGGCGTCTGTGAGCTGGGTTAATGCCCGCTGGAGGTAGCTGCGTTGAGTGGCGATGTTGATGCGGATGAAGCCGTCTCCGTCCTTGCCGAACATGCTGCCCAGGTCAAGCCACAGGCCGGCCTCGTCTTCCACCAGCTGGCGCAGTTCCCGCCCATAGAGCCCCAGCGCGCGGCAGTCAATCCACGCGAGGTAGGTGCTCTGGCTTTCCACCAGGCACAGATGAGGGGCATGCTCGGCCAGATGCCGCTTGAGAAGTGCCCAGTTGCCCTCCAGGTACTCCTTTAGCGCCGTGAGCCAGGGGCCACCGTGCTCGTAGGCCGCCTGGCAGGCAACCAGCCCCAGGGTGTTGGCCTGGCTGTAGCCAGCCGCCGCCACTTGCCGCTTGAAGGCGGTGCGCAGCTGCGGGTTGGGGATAAAGATGTTGGAGACCTGGGTGCCGGCCAGGTTGAAGGTCTTGGACGGGCTGGTGCAGATGACGCTGTGCTCTAGAACACGTGGCCCCAGCGTTGCCAGCGAGCAGTGCTCGTAGCCCGGGCGGGCAAAGTCCTGGTGTATCTCGTCGCTCACCATGGCGACCCCGTGTTCCAGGCAGATGGACGCCAAGCGCTCCAGCTCCGCGCGCGTCCACACGCGGCCGCCGGGGTTGTGGGGGTTGCACAGCAGGAAGAGCGCGGGCTTGTGCTGCTGTACCGCGACCTCAAAGGCCTCAAAGTCGATCGAGTAGCCGCTGCTGTCAGGTGCCAGTACCAAGGGCACGTTGAGCACACGGCGGCCGTTGTCTTCAACCACCTCCGTGAAGGGATAGTAGACAGGCTGCTGCACGAGCACGCAGTCTCCTGGCTGGCTGAAGGCGCGCACCGCCATGGCCAGCGCAAAGACCACGCCCGGCGTCACCACGGCCCACTCGCGCTGAGGCTCCCAGCCGTAACGATCCGCATGCCAGCACGTCACAGCGTCGAAAAACGGCTGCTGGGGCTCTGTGTAGCCAAAGATGCCGTGATCGACGCGCTGCTTCATCGCCTCCAGGATCTCTGGCGCGGTACGGAAGTCCATGTCCGCTACCCACAGGGACAGCAGCTCCGGCGAGCGGTGCCGGCTTTCCGCGCAGTCGAACTTGAGGCAGTCCGTACCATGGCGCTCCACCGGAGCATCAAAGTCATACGTCGTCATCTCGTCCTCCTCACAGGATCCCAGGCATTCCCAGCCTTCGTCTTCCTCAGAAACAACACGGAACACCCACGCAAGGAATTCCCCGCCTCTTACATTTGCTCCCCCACACCCTGCCCGGCAGGCTGGGCATTCCCTGCCATGCACTTCTGAGCCCATAATCTCAAAGACGCGCGCCAGGCATTCCCTGCCATGGTGCGTCTGCTATGCCAGCGCCTGCGCAAGATCGGCGATCAGGTCATCGGCATCCTCCAGGCCCACGCTCAGGCGCAGGAGGGTCTCGCTGATGCCCAGCTTCTCGCGGATGGGAGCCGGTATCGAGCCGTGCGTCTGCACCAGCGGGTAGGTGATGAGGCTTTCCGCACCGCCCAGGCTTTCCGCAAAGGTGATGAGCTGCACGCGCTCCAGCACGCGCAGCAGGCGCTGGTTGCTGTCTACGTTGAAGCTGATCATGGCGCCGGCGCCGCTAGCCTGGCGCTGCATGAGCTCGTAGCCGGGGTGCTCCTCGTCTCCCACGTAGAGCACACTCGTCACCTGAGGCTGCTCTTTGAGCCACGCACAGATCGTCTTGGCGCTGGCCTCCTGCTGGCGCAGGCGCACGCCCAGGGTCTTCAGGCTGCGCAGCATGAGCCAGGCCTCGAAGGGCGCCAGCGCACCGCCTTCGCTCATGTAGTCCATGAAGCTGCGTTGCAGCAGCTCCTCGTCGCGAATAACAACAAAGCCGCAGGTCACATCGTTGTGGCCGCAGAGATACTTGGTGCCGCTGTAGACCACCACATCAGCGCCCAGCTCCAGCGGCCGCTGGAAGAAGCAGGTGAGGAAGGTGTTGTCCACCACCAACAGCGCGCCGCGGCCGTGGGCCAGCTGCGCCAGGGCGGCGATGTCTGCCACGTGCATCATGGGGTTGGTGGGTGTCTCCACGAAGAAGGCGCGGGTGTTGGGCTTGATGGCACGCTCCACAGCCTGGAGGTCGCAGAAGTCCACGAAGTCGAACTCCAGGCCATAGCGCGTGGCGTAGACGTCGTGGAACAGGCGGTAAGTGCCGCCGTAGAGGTCGTCGCTCACCAGCAGGTGATCGCCCGCTTGGAACATCTTGAGCAGCGTGGTGATGGCCGCCAGGCCGCTGGTGTAGGCGTAGGCCTTGAGCCCACCTTCCAGCAAGGCGATGGTGTTCTCAAGCTCCAGCACCGTGGGGTTGCCGCAGCGGCTGTAGGCAAAGCCCGTGCTCTGGTGCAGGGCCGGGTGGGCGAAGGTGGCCGTCTGGTAGATGGGGTAGCTCACGGCGCCGGTGCGCGGGTCGCGGCCCTCGTAGCCGTGGATGGCGCGCGTCTCCAAAGCCCATGCGCTGTGCCGCTGCTTGTCTATGCCCAGCAGGCCGGCAATCTCTTGCGCCATGGAGTCAAAGCTCGAATCATCCATTCCCTCTACCTCGCATTTCTCTCCCGCGCGCCCGCACGGCGCGGGTCCCAACTCTTCCTGCGCGGCGGGTGCGCAACTCCCACACCTTTGGGGGACATGCCCCACACGCGCCCTTAGGGACAGGCCCCACTCCCCTGCCGTCGTCTGCGCTCACTCCCCGGCTTCCTCCATGTGGTACTGCTCGCTGCCAGCCAGGTTGAGGTCGTAGGGCGTGGTCTGGTAGACGTAGTAGTTCAGCCAGTTGGTGTAGAGAAGCTGAGCACAGCTGCGCCAGCTGGATATCGGCTGCTTGGCGGGGTCGTCTTGCGGGTAGTAGTTGACGGGCAAGTCGATCTCCAGCCCGCGGTTCACGTCGCGCCTGTACTCGGCATCCAAGGTGAGCGTGTCGTACTCCGGGTGACCAAAGACGAAGAAGCGGCGGCTGTCCGTGCTCTTGACGATGTAGGCGCCCGCACAGCTGGAGGTGGCGATGAGCTCGAGCTGCGGGCAGGCGGCGATGTCTTCTATGCTCACCATGGAGTAGCGCGAGTGCGGCGCCCAGAAGATGTCGTCAAAGCCGCGCACCAGCGGGCTGGAAGGCTTGACCACCTCGTGCGGGAACACACCGAAGACCTTGACCCCGGCCTCGAACTTGTCGATGCCGTAGTGGTAGTAGATGCCCGCCTGCGCGCCCCAGCAGATGTGCAGCGTTGAGTGCACGTGCGTGCTGCTCCACTCCATGATCTGGCAGAGCTCGGGCCAGTAGTCGACGTTCTCGAAGTCCAGGCGCTCCACCGGCGCGCCGGTGATGATCATGCCGTCGAAGTGCTGCTCGCGGACCTCGTCGAAGGTGCGGTAGAAGTCCTCCAGATGCTGGGAGCTCACGTTGCGGGCCTCGTGGCTGGAGGTCTGCAGGAGCTCGATCTCTATCTGCAGGGGCGTGTTGGAGAGCATGCGCAGGATCTGCGTCTCTGTGGCAATCTTGGTGGGCATGAGGTTGAGTATGAGCACCTTGAGCGGGCGGATGTCCTGCGTGATGGCACGACGCTCCGTCATGACGAAGATGTTCTCTGCCTCGAGCTGCGCCGTTGCGGGCAGCTGCTCTGGGATTCTGATGGGCACAGGTGGGCCTTTCTGCGTGATGGCGTCCGTTCAGACGCAGCACATTGTATGCGCGCCTTTTGCGAGCTAGCCCTGCGCGTTATAGCTGGCCCGCTAGCGAGAAAAACGATGGCGGCTCCGCGCTCGAAACCCCAGCTCGCCAGGTTATAAGGACTTTTTGGCAAAAACGGGCCTTGGTGTACCGCTGTGGGGCTCGGCAAACATGGGGTTGCGGCAATTGCCATACGCGCAGCACACTCAAACCGGTACACGAAGCGCTGTTTTTGCCAGAGTGCGCTCTCTACATGCTTCTACATCGCAAACTGAAAGAAATCGAGAAGTACACAAGAGACGTTTTGTGCCACAAATGCCCGTTTGCCTGGCGAGCTCCCGGCAATTACAGGCAGCTGAGGAGCAGGAGGGCGGCAGAGGCGGAAGCACAGCCGATTGCAACGACCTTGAAGGGGGTACGGGCAGCAGCGGGGAGGCCGATGTCACGTGTGAGCGACTTCACGCCAGTGCAGAGGTGCACGCACAGGCAGACGGCTGCGCAGGCCATGAGCAGGCAGAGAACAGGCTCCGCGTCTTGGGCGGTTGCGGGGTCGAGCACCCCCAGTGAAAGCTGGTGCGCTGCAACAGCGGCTGCCAGCAGCGTGCCCGTGAGCCACTTGAGCTTTTGGTGCGACTTCTTTCGCTGGCTGGCAGGACGCACGGCATCTGTGAACATGGTGTAGGTGGTGGCAGCGCTCATCAGGACGTGCAGTGCCGCAGTGCCAACCCCAAGCCACACGACCCACACAAAGTGCGTGGGCATCTCCGGCCAGAGCATGAACACCGCGCCCAAGAGCAGGTGCACGCAGAACAGCAGCGAGATGACGACGGCAACCCAAGCGTTGGCCACGCGCAGTGGCGAACGCGGATGCTTGCGGCGCTCATCGTGCGGTGCTTCGTCGGTCAAGAAGCTCCTCCCCTTCTGCAATAGCCCTGCAAACGCAGTCAGCGGATTATTCTCCACCAAGCAGAAGGAGCGCGCAACACGACCAGCGAGCGCGGATGCTCGCCTGCCGCTAGCGGCGCCAGAGCGCGGCGGCGTTGCTGCGGCTGATGAGCTCTTGCAGCGGCAACTGGGCCGGACAGACGTCCTGGCAGGCCAGCGACTTTCCGCAGCCTTCGTAGAAGCCCTTGAGGTGCTGTTTGCGGACCTCGGCGCGGTGCTCGCTGCCGCGCGGCTCTGCAGAGAGCGGACCAAACGCAGCGGCCGCGGCTATGGCGCCGGTAAAGCTGCCCGCAGCGCTGAAGTTGGGGCAGGCCTCCAGGCAGCAGCCGCAGGCCAGACAGCCATTGGCATCTGTGCGCAGCTCGCGGCCCTTGGCGCGCGGGTCTGCGTCGTCGCTCAGCCACGCGCCCAAGCGCCTGAGGTTGTCGAACACCACTCCCCTGTCTACGATGAGGTCGCGCACCACGGGGAACGTGCCCAGCGGCTCCACCTTGAGCTCGGTGCAGCCGTCCTGCACGGGGAAGGTGTCGCAGGCAAGGCAGGGCCGGCCGTTGACGAGCATGGCGCAGGCACCGCAACGGGCCTCCATGCAGCTACACTCCCAGGCGGGAGCGTCCGCCAGCTCGCCTGCGGCAGCGCGGCGTTCCAGCTCCTCGAGCATCTGGCCCACGCTGGTGAGCTCGGCTGCCTCCAGCTCGTAGGTCTCCCAGTACGGGGCTTCCTGCGCGCTGCGCTGGCGCTTGACCTTGAGTGTTACGCGCATGGCTCCTCCTCGTGCTCAACGGCGGCAAAGCCCAGCTTGAGCTGGCCGTCTTCCAAGCGCGCCGTGCTCAGCGCGTCAAAGGCCGGCCTGGTCTGTGGGAAGTCGTCGCGATAGTGCGCGCCGCGGCTTTCCTCGCGGGCAAGCGCGCTGCCGATGAACGCGCGCGCCAGCTGCGCTTGCGGGTGATCGCCCAGCGGCTCCAGCGCGGCCAAGCCCTCCTTCAGCGCTTGCTTGCTGCGGACGATGCCCATCGCCTGCCCCAGCGTTGCGCGCAGCAGCTGCAGCTGCCCGGGCGGCAGCGGCGCGGCGGGCTCGCCGTTCGGCTGCGGGGCGAGCGTGCTCGCGCTGGGTGCGTCGTGAAGCACGCAGTGGGCCGCAACCGTGCCGCCGTAGATGCCGCCCAACAGCGAGTTGCCGCCCAGGCGGTTAGCACCGTGGTACTTCATGTCGCACTCGCCGGCGGCGTACAGGCCAGGCATGCTGCAGCGGTGGCCGCTGTCCACATGCAGGCCGCCCATGAAGAAGTGGATGGCGGGCTGGATGGGCACGGGCTGGGTGCGCGGGTCGATGTGCGCAAAGCGCTGCAGCTTCTCCACCAGCTCGCGCAAATTGGACTCGTACTTCTCCTTTGGCAGCCCGCGCAGGTCCAGGTAGACCTGCGTCACCTGGCCCACCAGCCAGTTGTTGCGCGCGGTGACGTCGCGCGGCGCCAGGTTGCCCTGAGGGTGTCGCTCCTCCATGAAGTACCAGGGCTCGCCGTCGCGCAGGGCAAACAGACGGCCGCCTTCCGCACGCGCGGCCTCTGTCATCAGCAGGGCCTTGCCGCTGCGCACCACCGCTGTGGGATGGTATTGGATGAACTCCAGGTTGGAGAACTCAACGCCCAAGCGCAGGAGCTCCGCCTGGACGCTGCCGCTGTTGAGCTTGGAGCCCGTGATGACGGGGAACATGCCGCCCATACCGCCGCAGGCGATGATCACTGCGTCTGAGGGGATGTCGAGCAACTCGCCGGTCCACAGGTCGCGCACGCGCACGCCGCAGCAGCGGCCCTGAGCGCAAAGCAGGGTCTGGAAGCTGTGGCGGCTCAGGCGCTGCACCGTTCCCGCAGATTCGTAGGGACGCAGCTGCTGGATGAGCGCCGCCATGATCTGCTTGCCCGTTTGGCTCTTGGCAAAGACGGTGCGGGCCTCGGTCTGTCCGCCGAAGGGGCGCTGGGCCAGCTCGCCGCCAGCCAGATTGAAGCCGGCACCAGAGCGTTCGAGCCACTCGACGATACCCGGCGCCGCCTGCGCCATGTGCTCGACGTCTTCTTGGACGGCAAGGCCTGCGGCAGACGAGAGCGTGTCCGCCGCATGGACAAAGGCGGAGTCGCCATGATGAGCGCTGTCGAGCGCTGCGTTGATGCCGCCCTCCGCCATCACAGACTGCGCGCGCTCGGAAGGCGCGTTTGAGATGAGCAGCACCTGCACGCCCTGATGGGCGAGGTTGATCGCCGCACTACAGCCGGCCAGGCCGGCGCCAACAACCGCTACCTTCATGCCCACATCACCTTCGCATACATGCAAAACGCCAGTGCCGCCACGAGCGCCAGCGCAAGCAACAACAGCTGTACAACGCGCAGGGGCCGCTTGCCGCTGGGGATGCCCAGGGAAAGCGCCAGTGCCGGCGCGCTTGTCGTCAGGTGCACGCCCAGGCAGGCCACGAACAGCAGGGAGAGGCCCAGGCGCGCGGGGTCCCATGCGAAGAGCTCGTAGCCGTTGGCAGTGACGCCGCCAAAGGAGTGCCCGTGCCAGAACATGATCACCAGCACGACCAGAGCGCTGATGCGCTGGGCCCAAAAGCGCTTGTTGAGCGCGGGGTGCTTGAACACGGAGCCGTCGCGGCAGCTGCGGGCGAAGAAGATGATGCCCAGCAGCAGGTGAACGGCGATGAGCACCACGGCGATGCGGGCGAAGAACTTGAGGACCGGGACATAACCTCCCGTGAGCAACATGTAGCAACCCAGAACCACGTGGATGATGATCACCACGTAGAGGGCCGCCCCTAGGAACGCGTTCAACCTTCTCACGTGCGCCTCCTTGGCGTCGTTTCAACTGCGCATAGTCTAGCGGAAAAGCGCAGGTAGACCTGCAAATCTACCGCACTCCCCCTTGCGTATAGTGGGTAATTCCCTGCCTAGGAGCAGCGCGGGGCAACAAATCGAGAGAAGAGCGCGACGTTGAGCAACGAGCATGATCGCGGCTCCCCTACCGGTGGCCAATAGGCTATCCGAGCTCAACACAAGACTTGAGGCATTCCTAGCCAGCAGCTATAAATCGAGCCCATTTTGAGCCCTGGCTCATGCCTCTCTTTCAAAGGCCGGCTGCAGAAGCACACCCTCACCTCAACCTGCCAGGGTTTCGCGGATTCTTGGCAGAAAAGGGCCCTTGTGTACTCCTGGCCTTCTCGAAAAGGCACCGCAGAAGGCAGAACAGCGGCCCCTCGTGGCAGGAATCGGCTCTTGTGTACTCCCCTGGTGTCCCCATCGGCCCCGACAGGGCTCCCAGCCCCTCCGCTGCGACACCCCCTGCGGTACACCAAGGCCGTTTTCTGCCAAGAATCCCCAAAACCCTGGCGAGCCTACCGCTACCTCGTCACCCTTAACGCACAGAGAGAACTCCGCATGCAAAACCTCAGCTTCCAGATACCCACGAGCAACGAATTGTGCAATCCGTAACCTCGCAACCGAGCACAACTAGGTTTGGAACCTGGAGAAAGGGCCTGTGAACAGTGCCGTAATGCAATATGAGAACGGCAAGACCGCGGCTCACGAACCGAGATCACTCGTACGATTCGCTACTCTCTGAACCAGAAGAAACGCTGCACATGTAGGGCATTTTGCCTCATTTCCTCAGGTAAACCCCCATGTTCCTCAAGGCTGTGCCTCATTTTCCAACTATTGTCGAC
>JBJEHM010000100.1:0-9015 GCA_051876075.1 Coriobacteriales bacterium | reverse complement strand
GGGCGGGCTAGCTGGCGTAGCGCTCCAGGCTGCGGGTGAGGTTGGAAACGAAGCGCTGGGCGAACTCACCCAGCTGCGCGCCCTTGGGCACGATGTAGCCCAGGTTCAGGCGCACGTCGGTCTTGAGGGGGATGGTGGTGAGCGAGCCGCCGTCCGTGATGCCCACCAGGATGCCGCTGGTCACGGTGTAGCCGTTGACGGCGCTGGCAAGCTCGGAGAGGCTGGCGCGGTCCGTGCACTTGATGACCTTGGAGCGCGGGACCTCGGCAAGCGCCTCCTCCGCATAGAAGACAGGGGCGCCTGCCTCCTGCTCGAAGCAGAGATAGGGCCAGTCTGCCAGCTCGTCCAACGTGAGCTCCTTGGCGTTGGAGAGCGGGTGGCTTGCCGGCAGGGCGATCATGGGGTCGCTTTCCGCGCAGCTCACAAACTCCAGCCCGCGCTCCTGCAGCACGGCGTCCAGCTGCGCGGCGGTGGTGGTGGTCTGCACGATGACGCCCAGCTCAGAGGTGCCGCTTGCCACGTCGTCGATCACCTGGGCGGTGCTGCGGTCCCTCAGGGCGTACTCGTACTCGTCCCCGCCCAGGGCAAGGATGGTGTGGGCAAACGCCTGCACGTCGAAGAGGTAGTGCTGGCCAGAAACTGCAAAGGTCTTTGCCATGGTGTGGTCCTTTCTCGCAGGCTGCTCTTACTTGGTGCGCTCGTCGATGAAGCGGGACGCCTTGTGCTCGGAAGAAGTGCCGAGCTTGCCCGCATCGTACACCAGGACCTTGGCGGGGCGCACGCCGGTGTGGGCCTTGAGGGCCTCCTCGACGCGCTTTGCCACTGCGTCGAAGGCCTCCTCGGAGCCCTGGGCGCGCTCCACAGAGACCTCGTAGCGCGTGGTGAAGTTCTCTGTGTAGACGCGGATGGAGTACTCGCCGGTGAGGCCCTTCTCTGCGCGGACCACGTACTCGACGTCTGTGGGGAAGACGTTGACGGCGCCCACGATGAACATCTCGTCCTTGCGGCCCTGGATGTGGATGCGGCCCAGGGTGCGGCCGCACTCGCACGTGTCATTGGAGACATAGCCGATGTCGCCCGTGCGGAAGCGGATCATGGGGCGTGCCTTCTTGCACAGCGTGGTGTAGACCAGCTCGCCCTGGGAGCCGGGCTCGAGCACCTCGCCGGTGACGGGGTCCACGGTCTCCACGAGGATCTGGTCCTCGACGATGTGCAGGCCGTCCTTGGCCTCGCACATGGCCGCGCAGGCACCGTAGATGTCGCTCAGGCCAAAGAAGTCGACGACCTTGGCGCCCCAGAGCTCCTCGATGGCCTCGCGGGTGGAGCTGATGGAGCCACCGGGCTCGCCGGCGACGATGATGGTGTGGATGGCAAAGTCCTTCTTGGGGTCGTAGCCCTTTGCCTTGGCCTTCTCGCCCAGCTGCCAGGCGTAGGAGGGAGAGGTCCAGATGACGGTGGGCTGGTACTGCTTGAGGACGAAGAGCAGGCGGTCGCTGGGGACAGCGCCCACCCAGATGGCGGTGGCGCCCAGGTTCTGCGCGCCGATCGCGTCTGGGCCGCCCACGTAGAGGGCAAAGTTCAGGCCGTGCACGTAGCGGTCTGTGGGGCGCATGCCGGCCTGCCAGAAGAGGCGCGCCTCGGTCATCTGCCAGAGGTCGAAGTCCTCCTGGGTGAAGGGGCTCATGGTGGGCACGCCGGTGGAGCCAGAGGAGGTTGCCATGAAGACGACCTCTTCCTCGGGCACGGCGCAAAGCTCGCCGAAGAAGGAGCCCACGCCCTGGGTGTCGCGCTCGGTCTTCTTGTCGATGAAGGGGAGCTTCTGGATGTCTGCCAGGGTCTGGATGTCGTCCGGGCTCACGCCAGCCTCGTCGAAGGAGCGCTTGTAGTAGGGGGCGTTCTCATAGGCAAAGCGCACCATCTCCTTGAGGCGCTCGAGCTGCAGCTTCTCGAGCTCCGGGCGGGGTATGCACTCGATTTCCGGGTCGTAGTACTTCTGGTCGTAGGGGATGTTCTTCTTTGCCATGTGCGGGAAAGCCCTCCTTGTAGTCAATGACGAATGCACCCTATTAAACGACAACAGGGGCGCAATCGCCCCTGCAGCCTTTCTATGCTCTGCTATCGCTTTTGTCTATAGGTGCAGCTCAACGCCCTAGCGTAGGTAGGGGTTGAGAGTGCGCTCCACCCCCATGGTGGAGCTCTTCTCATGGCCGGAGTAAACGGCGACGTCATCCGGCACGCCGGCAAAGGCATGCTCAAGGCTGCTCACCATGGCCTCCATGCTGCCGCCCTCGAAGTCCGTGCGCCCAAAGCGGCCTCCGGCAAAGAGCGTGTCACCCGCAAAGAGCGCCTTTTCTTGGGCGCAGTACAGGCATAGCGAGCCGGGCGTGTGGCCGGGCGTGTGGAGCACCTCGAAGCGCAGGTCTCCCAACTCGATCACATCGCCCGCCTCCAGCAGGCGGGAGCACTGCATGCCCTCCTCTACGGCGCGGCGGTGGTCCTCGACGAGCTCAGCCGGCACGTAGCCGTTGTCTTCGAGCCCGAACACACCCGGGGCGTCAAGGATGTGCGCCATCACAGGGGCACCTGTGGCGCGCACCAGCGCCGGCACCGCGCCCGTGTGGTCCCAGTGGCGGTGGGTCAGGACTATGGCCGCGGGCTTGGCGCCGCGCAGCTCGGTGAGTATGCGCTGCGGCTGCGCGCCCGGGTCGATCACCAGGCACTGCCCACCGCTGCTCACGATGTAGCAGTTGGTCTGGATGGGCCCCACCTTCACAACACTGATGTTCATCTCATGCTCCTTCGATTAGCTCAGGCGCGCGTTGCCGGGGAGCATGCGGCGCGCCCCAAAGACGCCCTCGACGGTGAGGATGTCGCGCAGGATCTTGTCGATGCGCTTGGTGTCGCTCACCTCGAAGAGAAAGCGCATCTCGACGATGTCGTCTTTGTGGGTGACGGTCTGGCAGCTCACGATGTTGACGCCGGCGTCTGCGAGGAAGATGGTCACGTCCTGCAGCAGGCGCAGGCGGTCGATGGCCTCGACGAAGATCTCCACCTGGAAGCTCGTGTCGCAGTTGTTCTCCCAGTGCACGTCGATCATGCGCTCTGGGTCGCGCGTGAGGTCGGCGGCGTTGGGGCAGTCCGCGCGGTGCACGCTCACGCCGCGGCCGCGCGTGATGAAGCCGATGATCTCGTCACCGGGAACGGGGTTGCAGCAGCGGCTCAGGCGCACGAAGACGTCGTCCAGGCCCACGACCTCGACGCCGTTGTTGTTGTGGGCCTTGCGCTTGCGGCGCTGCTGGGCGCGCGTGCCGCCGGGCGTGAGGCCCAGCTGCTCGAGCGTGGGGGCCTTTGCCGCCTGCTCCTCCTCTGCGGCGTCCCTGTTCAAAACGCGCATCACCTTGTTGGTGATCTGCTTGGGAGACGCCTTGCCGCTGCCCACGGCAACGAGCATCTCGTCTACCGTGGCAAAGCTGAGCTCGTCTGCCACCTGCTTGAGCGCCTGGGTGCTGCGGTTGTTGGAGATGCCCAGCCCCTCCTTGCGCAGCTCCTTTGCCAGAATGTCCCTGCCCTGGGCGAGGTCGTCGCCGCGCGTCACCTTGGAGAAGTAGCTGCGGATCTTGGCGCGGGCGCTGGGCGTCTGCACGATGTTGAGCCAGTCGCGGCTGGGGCTGGCGTTCTTCTGGGTGAGAATCTCCACGCGGTCGCCGTTTTGGAGCTGGTAGGTCAGGGGGGTGATGACGCCGTTGATCTTGGCGCCAACGCAGTGGTTGCCCACCTCCGTGTGGATGGAGTAGGCAAAGTCGAGCGGCGTGGCGCCGGCCTTGAGCGAGAGGACCTCGCCCTTGGGCGTGAAGACAAAGACCTCGGAGTCGAAGAGGTCGACCTTGAGCCCCTCCATGAACTCGCGCGGGTCGTCTGTCTCCTGCTGCCACTCGAGCATCTCGCGCAGCCACTGCATCTTCTCGTCGAACTTGCGCTCGCCCTTGGTCGAGCCGTCGCCCTCCTTGTAGCGCCAGTGCGCGGCGATGCCGTACTCGTTGAAGTGGTGCATCTCCTCGGTGCGGATCTGGATTTCCAGCGGCCTGCCGGCAGGGCCGATGACCGTGGTGTGGAGGCTTTGATACATGTTGTTCTTGGGCATGGCGATGTAGTCCTTGAAGCGCCCGGGGAGGGGCTTCCACATGTTGTGCACCGCGCCCAATGCAGCATAGCACTCCGGGATGTCGTTGACGATGATGCGCACGGCAGAGAGGTCGTAGATCTCGCTGAAGCCCTTGCCCTGGCTCGTCATCTTCTGGTAGATGGAGTAGAGGTGCTTGGGACGGCCGTAGATCTTGGCGTCCACGTTCACGTGGCGCAGCTCTGCCTCCAGCAGGCGCACGGCGTTGTCGATGTAGTTCTCGCGGGCCTCGCGGGTCTCGTTGACCATCTTCTTGACCTGGTTGTACTTGGAGGGCTCCAGGTAGCTGAAGGCGAGGTCCTCGAGCTCCCACTTGAGGGAGTTCATCCCCAGGCGGTTGGCCAGCGGGGCGTAGATCTCCATCGTCTCCTTGGACTTGAAGATGCGGCGGTCCTCCTTCAAGCCCATGAGCGTGCGCATGTTGTGCAGGCGGTCTGCCAGCTTGATGACGATGACGCGGATGTCGTGGCTCATGGCAACGAGCATCTTGCGTATGGTTGCCACCTGGGTGTCTGTGAGGGTCTCGACCTCGATGCGGGTGATCTTGGTCACGCCGTCGACGAGCTCTGCCACCGTGGGGCTGAAGAGCCGGGCAACCTCCTCCTTGCTGACGTCGCAGTCCTCCACCACGTCGTGCAGCAGGGCGGCGGTGACCGTCTGCATGTCCATGTTGAGCTGGGCCAAGATGATGGCCACCTCCACAGGGTGGACGATGTAGGGCTCGCCAGACTTGCGGAACTGGCCCTCGTGGGCCTTGCGGGCAAAGAGGTAGGCGCGCTCGAGCTTGGCGACGTCGTCGTCGCTCATGTAGGTGGCGATGATGTCTCTCAGGGTGTCGAAATTGTCCACCCGCTCCACCCCGGCGAGCGCCTTGCAGCGGTAGCCCTCCTGGCCGGGGAGCGTGCACAGCCCCGCGCCCTCGCTGCACAGCGCCTGGGCGATCTGGTTCTCCGCAACAGCGGCGGCGGTGTCTGCCAGGCTCTGAGGCCTCTGGGGCTCTTCCGGGCTCATGTTCTCTTGCGTCATTGCCTTCTCCTCCCCTGCTTGCGGGGCATATCTCTTGTCAGAGCCCCAGACCCTGGGGGTCCTGGGGCAGGATCGGTCGGTTGAAGCGGGCCAGGAGCTCGTCTGGGGCGGTGCCCAGCGCCCAGCGCTTGAACAGGGCAAAGTCCTCGCATTCCTGGAGGCCCTCGCGGTAGCGCACGCTGTCTGTGAGGCTCATCTTCTGGGGGCCCTCGACCATGGAGATGCGGCGGGCCACGCTGTTGCCGCTGGTCTCCAGGAAGCCCAGCTCCTTGAACACGCCGAGACCGCAGGATACCCCAGACTCGTCGAGTTGGGAGCGGCCCTGCTGCGCGGCTTCCTGAGCGAGCTGCGCGTTGGTGCAGGAGAACGAGTCCTCGCCCAGCTGGGCGGCCTGCGCGGCACGCGCGCGCAGGGCCTTGTAGAGCGCGACCATGGCCTCGCGGTCTGGGGCGCCGGAAGAGAGGATCCTCTCGTTGATGCGGGCGTCCCCGTAGCCGTAGAGCAGGTGCACGCAGGCCTCGCGCCCGTCGCGCCCGCAGCGGCCCGCCATCTGGTTGAACTCGATGCTCGAGAAGGGCATGTGGTAGAGCACCACGTGCTCCACGTCCGGGATGTCTATGCCCTCGCCAAAGGCGCTGGTGGAGACGATGGCCTGCAGGGCACCCGTGCGGAAGGCCTCCTCGATGCGCTTGCGGTCGTGCTTGGGCAGGCCGGCGTTGTAGAAGCCGATTGCAGGCGCCATCTGCGGCAGGCGGTGGCGGAGCATGCGCGTGAGCTGGATCGACTGCTCGCGGGAGTTGACGTAGGCCACCAGCTTGCCGCCGCCCGCAACCAGGCTGGCCAGGTAGCTCTCGCGGTCGCGGAGGTCGCGCCTGTCATCCAGGCGCAGGTTGCTCCTGACCGATGGGTCGAGCACCAGCTCCCGGATGGAGAGGGTGCTGCAGATGAGCGAGGCCTCCTGGTCTGCGGCCGTGGCCGTGACGGCGAGCACCAGGGGCTGCCCCAGGGTGGCCAGGGCGTCTTTGAGCTGCAGGTAGGCGGGGCGGTTGCCCGCGCGCGACTGGCCGATGTGGTGCGCCTCGTCCACCACCACAAAGCCCACCCTGCCCGTCTGGGCCAGGCGGCCTGCATGGATGGAGAGAAACTCCGGCGTGGTGAGCACGACGTCGACTTCGCCTGCCGCCAAGCCGGCGTAGATCTCCCGGCGCTGGGGCTCTTCTGTCTCTCCCGTGAGCACCTGCACCTGCAGGCCTAAGCGGCTGTAGGTCTGCGCAAGGTGGAAGGCCTGGTCTGCCACCAGGGCGCGCAGCGGGTAGACGAAGACGCTGGCCCTGCCCTGCTGCAGCGCGGTGCGCGCGGCGTGCAGGTGGAAGATGAGGCTCTTGCCGCGGCCCGTTGCCATGATGGCGAGCGTCGAGCGCCCGGCGGCGAGGTAGCCGAGGGTCTGAGCCTGCGCGGCATGCAGAGGCCTGTCCCCGATGAGGGCGCGACGGAGCTCGTCGTCCAGCTGGGCCGCAGGCACTTGGCGCCAGCGCTCCTTCTGCTCATGCAGCTGCAGGCGCTGGGCCTGCGGGTCGTCTTGGCCGCCTGCGGCGAGGTAGAGGCTGTCGCGCCGCACGACGATGTTGACGCCGCGGCTGCGGTCCACCACGCCCGGGTCGCGCACGCCCAGGGGCCCCGGCATGCGCAGCTCCTGCTGGCCGCCGTGCTCCTGGGAGCCCCCTGTCACCGCTGAGACGGCGGCGGAATAGCTCTCGCCCGCATCCATCACCGGGGCAAGGCGGGCAGCCAGGGCGCGGTTGAGGTAGCCCAGCTGGGTGCCGTCCAGCAGCTGCACGGCGATCGCGTTGGGGTCGAACTCGTTGTCTGGCTGACGCAGCAGCTTGAGCTCCACACCCGCCTCCAGGCCCTCCAGGGCGTCCTGGCGGTTCTCGAAGGTGACACCCACCACCTTGGTGTTGAAGCTTGGCACCTGGGTGATGCCGGCGTACTCGCCCTTGTCGCAGATCTCCACGCTGCGGGCAAAGAGCTCCTCGAAGGGGTCGTCTTCCGTTGGCACTGCAACAGGCACGCCGTGCACGATCATGTCCTTGGTCATGAGCTTGGCGGTGTAGCGGCCCTGCCACTCGTCTACGGCGGGCTCGAAGAGTATGTCCACCGCAGCCTCGCAGGAGAGCATCTCCTCCATGTCATCCACGCCAAACCAGATGCCGGCAACATGCTCCGCACCGTCTGTTGCCTGATAGCGCAGGTGGTTGCCGGCCTTGCCCACCGCGCCCTTGTTGCTCAGGAAGACGTTGCGCGCCACCAGGACGGGCACGGGGTTGGAGTTGCCAAAGGGCTGCAGGCGCTCGAGCTCCTGGAAGCCCTCGATGTCGCATTCCTCCAGCGTGACGGCCGCGTCTGCCTCCAGCGGGGCGCTGACGCCGGCTTCGAGCAGCGGCTGGGACGCTGCGCAGAGGCGGCGGCTGAGCTCGTCGAGCTTGTCTGCCGGCAGGGTGAGACCAACGGCCGCGGCATGGCCGCCGAACTTGGTAAAGAGGTCCGAGCACGAGCTCACGAGCTCGAAGAGGTTGATGCCGCCATAGGTGCGCCCAGATCCGCGCGCCACGCCGTCCTCAACCGTGAAGATGGCGGTGGGGCGCTGGTAGGCGCGCGCGATGCGCGAGGCCACGATGCCCTTGACGCCTTCGTGCCAACCCTCGCCAGAGACGATGATGAAGGCCTCCCCCTCAAAGCTTTCCTCCAGGTGCGCCTCAACCTGGCGGGCGAGCTCCGACTCCGCCTCGCGGCGCTGCTGGTTGACAGCGTCGAGCTCGGCGGCGAGCCGCTGCGCCACGGCGACGTCGTCCGAGAGGAGCAGCTCCAAGGCGATGGAGGCGTCTCCCATGCGGCCGGAGGCGTTGAGGCGCGGGATGAGCGAGAAGCTGAGCTTGCTCGAGCTGATGTCTTGGGGGCGCGTGGAGCAGATGGCGGCGAGCTCGCTGATGCTCACGCGGGGGTTGAGGTTGATGCGGCGTATGCCGTCTGCCACCAGGGCGCGGTTCTCGCGCGAGAGCGTCATGAGGTCTGCCACGGTGCCCAGGGCGGCAAGGTCTGTGAGCTGGCGCCAGAGCTCTGGCTGGCCAAAGCGCTGCCCCAGCAGGGTGATGAGCTTCAAGGCCACGCCCACGCCGGCAAGGTCGCAGCAGGGGCAGTTGTGGTCGAGCTTGGGGTCTGCGACGGGCACGCCGCGCGGTACGCAGTTGGAGGGCTCGTGGTGGTCTGTGATGCAGACGTCTATGCCCTGCGAGAGCATCCAGCTAACCTCGTCTGCGCACGAGATGCCGCAGTCAACCGTCATGATGAGGTCTGGCTCGCGCTCCATGCCGCGCATGACGGCCGCCTGGGAGAGCGCATAGCCCTCGTTGTAGCGGTGGGGTATGAGTCCGCTGACGTCTGCCCCCAGGGCGCGCAGGCCGCGGACAGAGACGGCAGTGGCCGTGATGCCGTCGACGTCGAAGTCGCCGAACACGAGGATGCGGCCGCCGCGGCGGATGACGTCTTCGACCTTGTCCGCAACCGCGGGCAGGCCTGGGATGAGCGCAGGGTCGAGCCAATCGCGCTCGAGCGAGGGCGTGAGGAAGAGCTCGGCTTCCTCTGGCGTGGTGATGCCGCGCGCAACGAGGATGCGGCTGGTCAGGGGCCGCAGCCCGCAGTGCAGCTCTAGTGCCTTCGCAGCATCTTCATCGATCGAAGGGACGCTGTATGTGTGACGTTCTCTCATGTTCATAGAGAGGATTGTCCCACAAAGCTGTGACAGAGAAATG
>JBJEHM010000099.1:0-2199 GCA_051876075.1 Coriobacteriales bacterium | reverse complement strand
GACCTGGTGGTGCCAGACGGCGTCGGCATCCCCCTGGACAGATCCTTCGCATGGGTCTTCGCGCAGGCCCGCAGCATCGCCAACCTGAGGGCGGCGCTTTCCGCCGGGACAGAGCCCCTGCACCTCGCCGTGCTGCACCACCCCCTGCTCGGCTGCCGCATAACGCCGCAGACGACCTTCGAGGACTACCCGCTCGAGCGGGCGGTGGTCGTCTTCCGCGGCATGGCCGGGAGCGGGCCCGTGGCAGTCGAGGGAGCCGATCCGGGGGCCGCGCTCGAGATGTCCTTCGAGCACGGCGAGTGCGGGGTCGACCTCGTCTTGCGCACGCCGGGCGGCGGGGAGGCCCGCGAGCCCTTCGAGGAGGGGCAGCTCTACCGCCTGGAGCTGGGGCTGTGCGACGCCACGGAGTCCTGGAGCGTCGTGGCCTCGAGGGCGCACGTCAACCTGAAGGCCAAGATGGCGGGCTACAAGGTCGAGAGGAAGACGAGCGGCTTCGGCGTCGGGACGGTCTTCGTGAGCAAGGCGGACCTCAGGCAGCGCAAGGCGCACTTCCGCAGGCTGGAGGAGGAAGGCCGCGGCTAGGAGGGCAGCTTGCAGCAGGCAGGTGAGGAGACGGGAGGGTCGGGCATGGTCGACTACAGGAGGGCGTTCTTCGAGCTCATGGACGAGGGCGGCTACAGGCAGCTCGAGGGCTGGCTGGAGGAGGCGAGCCGCGCCAACAGGGGCGACGTGGACTGCAGCGGGAACTGCGGCTGCTACAGCTGCGGGAGGGTGTTCAACGCGCGCTACGCCACCGAGCTCTCCGAGGACCGCAGCTCGTACCTGTGCCCTTCCTGCGGCGCCAGGACGCTGCTGCCCGACATCCTGGGCGGCTACAGCGTCACCGAGGACTTCCTGGGCGCTCTCGCCGAGTACAGGGAGGGCCTGGGCGAGCGCTGGGAGCGCTGGGAGGAGCGCGACCCGGTGGCGGACGCCGTAGACGACATGCTCTCGAGCCCCGTGCTCGCGCGCGCCGTCGAGGCCGCGCTCGAGGCTGCTGCCGCGAGGAACCGCGCCCTGGTCGAGGAGAGCGAGAACCGCCTGTGCTACGGCTGCCTGCGCGCCTTCCCCGCAGCCGAGGCGCAGTGGGTCGACGGCGGGCAGACGGCCGCGTGCCCGCGCTGCGGCTGCGAGTCCGTGGTGCCCGACGCGGCTGGGCTGCCGATGACGGGGGCGTTCTGGTCGGCCCAGTACGCGAACTCGATGACCGGGGAGCACCCCGCCGATGCCGGCGTCGCCCTGCCGGCGCGCTCGCTGGTCGCGTCCTGCAAGGCGCCGGTGTGCTACCACGGCCCAAACGAGCTGCTGCGGGGCAACCTCGGCTACGCGCAGGGGGTGGCCGCAGACGGCACGCCCTTCGAGGCCGAGCTGTGGCTCGACGGGGACGACCTGTGGGCGACGCTCGTCCTCCCCGACAAGGGCTGGGAGGACGCGGGCTCCGGCGCTCCCGTGGTGCCGTGCGCCGCGCCCTCGGAGGTCCGCTGGGCCTCACACCTGGCGCTGGGCATGGTCGAGCACATGGAGGGAGAGCGCAGCGTCGACCTCGTGCGCTACGTGGACTGGGCCGAGGAGCAGGGGCTGGTGGGGTTCTGCTCGCAGGGGCGCGCCGGGGTGGCCCACGCGCTCATAGACGTCGACGGCACGGACTGCGTGGCCATAGACGTCGGCCTGCGCGTCGACGGCGAGGAGCTGGGCAGCCTCTCCTTCGAGCTGCGGCCCTTCCCCGGCCAGAGCCGTGGCAAGGTCGTGGACCTCGCCACCCGCCGCGGGAGGTGACGGGGAGCCGGTGGGGAGACACCGGGGGACTCAGGCCTCCCGCGAATCCCAAAGCCCCCTGCGCCGCGTCATTCTCCCCTCGAAACACAGCTGAACCCCTCGTCTATCTACTACTCCAGGAGAGACAGGGCTCGCTCGGCGAAAGCGGCAGTTGGATCGGCTGGGCCGATGACCTTGCTGCGCAGGCTCGAAAGCTCAGAACGCAGCGCGAACTGCTTCTTGATCTCGAAGAGCCTCGTGTTCTCCAGCTCGACTTCCAGCGCTTTCACCTCGGCGTCCCTCTGAGCTCGCTGGGCATTGATGTCGGTGAGGAAGCGCCCGTACTCCGCCTTCGTACCCGGGTGTCTCATCTCGGCGGCCTCGATGATTGCCACGTTCATGTTT
>JBJEHM010000098.1:0-2232 GCA_051876075.1 Coriobacteriales bacterium | reverse complement strand
GAATTCCCTGAGTGTTCAATCGGCATGCACGGGCGCGTTGCGCGAGGCTAGGAATGCCCTGCCAGGCTGTTGTAGGCTGGGGTGTGAAACCCCGCACCCAGGGAATTCCCTGGGTGCGGAATTGGCTTGCGGGGGCGGAGAATGCGAGGTCAGGAACTCCCTGCCCGCGCTCGGGCCGTGCGCTCCTACTCGCTCTTGGCGGCATCCTCCTCCTGAGCGGTGGGCTCGCCGGGGATGCTCAGGAAATAGTCGATGTCGAGCTTTCCGCGGGCGCTCTCTGCGATGTTGATGCAGCTGTTGCCCATGCGGTCGATGTCGTGGAGAAGGCCGTTGACGGGCCATTCGGCTGAGGATCCGCCCTGGGTGCCAGAGGCGACCTTCACGTGGTCCATACGGATCTTCATGCCATCGCGCATCAAGGCTTCCTTGACGAGGAGCATGTACTCGATGTCTGGCTTATCGCCTTCCAGCGCGCTCACGGCGCAGTCGAGCATGTTCTTGACGTGCGCCAGAGATGTGGCCATCGTCGCAGTCCTCTCGGCGCTGGGCTCGGCTTTGAGCGTGTCGATGATGCTCAGGGCAAGCAGGCCGACGCGCTCCTCGTCGCACAAGACGCTCATAACCTGGGCGGTATGGGCCACCTGGTCCTCGTTGAGGCTGCCCTTGGAGTACATCTCGATCTGGTAGGCGCTGGTCTTGTTGATGAGGTCGACGCCAGCCTCGACCTTCTGGCGAGCCTGGGCCAGGCCCTCCCCGTTCTGCATGGAGAGCGCCTCCGCAGCCTCCCCGAAGCCGTCTCGTAGCACCTGAGCTGCGTTGACAGACTCCATGGCGATCAGCTGGAGGGCCAGGGCCGGCTGGCCGATGGAGCCCATGTCAAGGTACTTGGGATTGGAGAGCATCTCGACGACCTCGATGCCCTGGACGCCCTGGCCGGGCTTGTCCGGGACGATCTTGCTCGCGAGCATGCAGAGCACGCCGATGAGAGGCAGCCAGATGCAGGTCATGATGACGTTGAAACCGGTGTGGGCGTTGGCAATCTGCCTGCTGATGACATCGACTTCTGCACCGGTGGGGCTGATCATCGTGATGAGCTGCGCATAGGGCCCGATGAACCAGATGAACAGCAGGGCGCCGGAGATGTTGAAGAGGCAGTGGCACACCGCCACGCGCTTGGCCTCCTTGCGCTGGCCGATGGAGGCGAGCAGGGCGGTGATGGTGGTGCCGATGTTGTCGCCGAGCAGCACCGGCAAGGCGCCCGTAAGGCCCATGACGGAGGTCACTCCGTCGGGCATGGGGGTGCTGGCGATGTTCTGCAGCACCGCGATGGTGGCGGAGGAGGACTGCACGATAAGGGTCATGAAGGCGCCGGTGAGCAGGCCGAGGAACCTGTTGTCGGCCACGTTCTGGATGAGGTCCAAGAAGAACTCGCTCTTTGCCAGGGGCTTCATGGCGTCGCCCATGGTCTCGATGCCGAGGAAGAGCAGGCCAAAGGCAAAGATGGTCAGGCCGACGTTCTTCACCGTCTCCTTCTTGCTGATGAAGTACAGCAGGAAGCCAGCGAACACGAAGAGCAGCACGTAGTCCGTGATCTTGAAGGCGATGATCTGGGCCGTGATGGTGGTGCCGATGTTGGCGCCGAGGATGATGCTCACCGCCTGGCGCGTGCTCATCAGCCTCGCGCTGACAAAGCCGATGGCCATGACGGTCGTCGCGCTGGAGCTCTGGAGAACCGCCGTGCACAGGGCGCCGGCAATAACGCCCATGAACGCGTTCTTGGTCAGCACCTCGAGCACGCGCTTCATGCGCTGGCCAGCAACCTTTTGCAGGTACTCGCTCATGAGGTTCATGCCGTAGATGAACAGGGCCAAACCGCCCACGAGGCCTAGCAGCGTTTGTAAAGTATCCACCCTGTACACTCCGTCTGATACTGTTCCGATATATCAGTTATCGAGTGTACGAAGCACGTGTCAAATCCCCGCAAAGCCGGGGAGAATGCCGTGCAAAGTGGGCTGGCTCATGCAGCTGTAAGACCTCGGCCCTAGCGTCGGCTCGCCCTTTCTCCAGGGACACCATACAGACCTTGTTCCTCATGGCCAGCAGCTTGGGGGGCAGGCGCGGACGGCTGCCTCTCTGTTCATGCTCGTGCCTTTCCTCGTGGATTGGGCTCCGTGCTCGAGAACGCCAAGGCCCACGGCGTCACCAGGGAGGAGATAGCGGCCGCCGTCACCC